>DASRSQ010000438.1:0-16592 GCA_035656475.1 Gemmataceae bacterium
ACCACCATCGCGGAGACGATGCTGGCCGATCTCTGGCCCGGCGGTGGCTGGCAGGTCGAGGCCGCCCGAGATCATCATGAACGCAACGACGGCACCGGCTATCCGCTCGGCGCCCGCGACATCCAGATTTCTGCCTACGCCAAGCTGCTCGCCGTCTGCGACGTTTACGCCGCCCTGTGCGCGCCGCGTCCGTATCGTCCTGCCTTCGACACGCGCACCGCCCTCACCGAAACGCTGCTGCTGGCCGAGCGCGAATATCTCGACAAGAGCTGGGCCGAGCGCCTGTTACTCCTGTCGTTTTACCCCGTAGGCTCCGCCGTCGAGCTCAACGACGGCGCCATTGCCCTGGTCATCGCGACGCACGGCGCCCGAGGCATGACGCATCCCGCCCAGCCGATCGTCCAAATCTTGCTCGACGCCGAGGGCAAGCCGCTCGCCTGGCCGCTGGTCGTCGACCTGCTCGCCCAGCGCGATCGCAGCATCGTCCGCGGGCTCAGTTCCGACGAACGCGGCACGGTCCTCGGCAAGCATTTTCCGCATCTGAGTTAGAGACAAAGGATGAAGGCGGAAGGATGAAGGATGAAGGATGAAGGATGAAGGAACGGAAGTTCATCCTTCATCCTTCCGCCTTCATCCTTGGATTCTGAATGGCCAGCGAAACCGACAACTACTGGGCCGCGACGAAGCATCCCTGGGCGTGCGTGCTCTTCGTCTTGCCGTTGCTCGCGGTCTATGAGATTGGCCTCTTCCTCGCGCCGGCGGCGTCGCCGGAAGAGCTGCGCAATGGCGCCGACGTCTGGCTGCGCGCCGTTCTTGGCGAGATCGGCATTCCGCCGCTCTACGGAGCCCCGTGCCTGCTCATTGGCATCCTGCTGGCGTGGGCGATCGTGAAGCGCGATGGCTGGCCCAGCGATCGCGTCGGCGTCTGGGTCGGCATGGCCATGGAAAGCGCGGCCTATGCGCTGCTGCTGCTCGGCTTGAGCCAGGTGCTCTGGCACGCGTTGCTGCGTGCCGACCATGTGCTCGGGCAGCCGAGCCAGCGCATCGCCATGCTGGATTTGCAGAGCGCGAAGGCGAATTCGGCGCCGGAGCCGATGTGGGGACAAATCGTCAGCTATCTCGGTGCCGGCATCTACGAGGAAACGCTGTTTCGCCTGATCCTGTTCGCGGCTCTGGTCCGCATCTTCGCGTGGTCGGAACCGAAACCATCGCTGCTGGCGATTGCGCTGGCGGCGTTCGCGTCGGCCCTCTTGTTCGCCGGCGCCCATCATCTCGGTCCCAACGGCGACCCGTTCAACGTCTACGTCCTGTCGTTCCGCACCTTCGCCGGCCTATTCTTCGCCTGGCTCTTCCAGACCCGCGGCTTCGGCATCGCCGTCGGCGCTCACACGGGTTACGACGTCCTCGTCGGTCTGATTTTGCAGCGTGCGTGACGCGGTCATTGGATGAACGAAATTCGTATTCGCTCCGAAGGAGCAGCAACAAGTCAGCCCGGGGCAGAGCGACGTGGCGACTGAGCCACGTCGCGCCGCCCCGGGTTGCGGACCGGTCGCTCGGCGTAAGCTCTGAAAGAGCGCGACAAGACTCAATCCCAGACATAGCGCTCATCGAATTCGATCCGGTGGCGCGTCAGAAACAAACGAAGCTCGTCCTGGAAAGTCATCTTGCGATGATGGTCCTCTTGATTCTGGATATACTTCCTGACTTTGTCGACGTTCGACTCACTCACGGAAAAAGTTGCATACTCGTGTTGTCAGTAGAATTAAGCGTTCCCGCCAGTGAGTTTCATCCATTTTGAACTGCCTTTCTTGACCTCTTCGACGATCTTCTTCAACGGATGATTCTTTGAAAGCACGAACAGGGCGTGCACATGATCGTCGACACTGCCGATGGCAAGGGCTGGACTTTTCCATCCCTTGAAGATGCCCGCCTGGTAGGCACTATAGTTGATCGCGGATGCCAGGTGGTATCCAGAGTTCTCGGTTTTTCGTGCTGTAGATGAGATGAATCAAGTTCTTTGCAAGCGATTGGGACATTGGGCGGCCTCCATCTTCGTCAGTGGAGATAGGGACTTGTAACGCTCTTTCAGAGCAATGCCTTTGACACTGTCTTACCCAGGGCGGCGCGACGTGCTCAGTCGCCACGTCGCTCTACCCTGGGCTAACTTGTTGCTGCACCTTCGGTGCGAAATACGATCGATGCATCTTGTAGCTCGGTGCGATTTCATGGTCGCACCGTTCCCGACAACGCGGTTCCCGCCTGCAACGCCGCGCAATCGACCTCCAGCAAGCGCATCCCAAAACGCCGGCACAGCTCCAGTCCACTTGCCGCCAGCGCACGCGCCTGATCGGCATCGCCATTCGCTTGCAACCAGCGGCCGTAGCTGAGGCGCGTCAGCACGCGTTCGAATGGCAGGCCGCCGCGGTCGTAGGCGTCGAGCAGGTCGCGATAGGGCTTGCCGAGATCGTCGCCGGTGTCGCCGTGCACGCGCAGGTAGTCGAGGCGCATGCGTTCGCGCGCGAGTCGGCTGAAGCGATGTTCGTCGGCGAGCGGGGCGCGATAGATCAGGCTGCCCAGATCGATTGCGTCGAGCCGGCCCAGGCGCAGCAAGCATTCAAAGACGTGCACCCATTCGTAGACGTCAGTCGGCACCACGCTTTGAGCGAGCTGAAACGCTTCGTCGCTACGGCCGGCCAGGGCGAGCGCGTGGGCACGATACGCCGACCACAGCGATTGCCAGGGATGGCCGACCGATGGCTGATTGAGCAAAGGGTTCAGTCGCCCGAGCGCGATCAGCGCGTCGCCACGCAGCGCGGCATCGGCCGGGCGATAGGCGGCGATGGCGTCGTCGAACTGGCCGAGCAGCTCGAAGCAGATTGCCAGGCTGCGATGCCGGCCGAAGCCGGGCCAGAGCGGCGGTTGTCGCCAATCGGCGTCGGGAAAGAAGCGCAGGAGGAGGTCGCGTTCGAACGCCGGGGCGAGGAAGCGATGCTTGGGATTGTCGAGCGCCACGAAGGTGTTGTCCGCCTCGTTCCACAGCCCGGCGTCGGCGTAGGCGTGAAACAGCTCGACCTCTTCGCGCGCGTCCTCCAGCGATTGCGGCGGACGGCGATCGGGCCGGCCGCGCAGAAAACCGGCGCGGCTGCGAGCGCTGTGGCCGACGCCGCCGAGCACGTGCTCGAAGCCGCGACGGACCAGCGGATGCGCGTCGAGCACCACGTCGCCCGGCTGCGTCGCATCGGAACGGCCCATGCCGACACGCTCCAGCAAGCGGAGATCGACGAGCGTCTGCACCTGCTCGCGCAGCCAGTCGGCCGAGCGCTCGGCGAACGGCACGTACGGCCGACGCCAGGTATCGTGGAGCAGATGCCGTAACGGCTCGCTGCACAGATATTCGAGCAGGCGCGTTTCCGTGGCCGGCTGGCGAAAGGATGTCGCCAGCGCGACGATGTCCTGCAACTCGGCGGGCATTGATGCCTGCAGCGCTTGTAAGACGCGTGATACGTGATTTTCCTCATCGCTGCCGCCGGCCAGCTCGGTCGCGGGAAGTTCGCGAATCGCGCTGACATCGCCATCGCGATAGCGAACGAGCCAGGAGCCGAGCAGCTCGACCGCCTTGGCATGCAGGCCAGCCGAGCGTGATGCGTCTTGCAAGAGTAGTGCATGGCCGTGCACGCCAAGGCTGGCGAGCAGGCCGGCGGCGCTGGCGACGTCGAGCGCTGACAACGACACGATCTGCGCGTGATGCCGGTGTTCCAGCGTCGGCAATGGGAATCGACTGGTCACCACCACGACGCCCGGCAACGGTGCCGATGCCAGTTCCTCCAGCAGCCGTCCCAGCTCTGGATGCACGAAACGCCCGAACCATGCGCCTTGCTCGTGCTGCACCACCTCGGCCCCGTCGAGCACCACCGCCCAACGCTCGGCACGCAACGTCGGCAACAGCCGATCGACGCACCAGCTCGCCGACACGTCCGGCGGGCGATCGAGTCCCTCCGCGTAGGCGAGCATCTCGCGCAGGCACAGGTCGCTATCCTTGCCACGGTAGAAACTCCACAGGAAGACGCCGTCGAGCGATCCGGGCAGCCGGCCGAGCCAGTGCTGGGCGATCGCGGTCTTGCCTTGCCCGCCGGGCCCGACGAGCGCCGCGACGCTGGGCTCGGCGCCGTGCAGGGCGGCGTCCAGCAGCGCCAGCTCCGCCTCGCGGCCGAAGAATCGCAATGCCTGCGACGTGCAATGATGGATGGCGGGGGTCCGTTTCATTACTGTTTCCGTTACGAGCCAATTGCCGATATTGTCAGATGCCCGCGTACGATCCGTAACCATGCGCCATTCTACCTACGCTCCGCTGAGACACAGGTGGTGAATGACAGGGGAAATCATGCACATTCGCGCCCTGACGGCCGAGGACATCGCGTTTGGCCTATCGCTCTGTGCCCAGAATCGCTGGAACCAACTCGAGCCCGACTGGCAACGGCAACTCGCGCTCGAGCCTGCCGGCTGCTTCGTGGCGGAGCACGACGGCCAGCGCGCGGGCACCGCGTGCTTCTGCACCTTCGGCGCGATTGCCTGGATCAATCTCGTTCTCGTCGAACGCACGATGCGCAAGCAAGGCATCGGCACGGCCTTGCTCCGGCATGTCCTCGACGCGCTCGACGCACGCGGCATCACCTCGGTGCGGCTCGACGCCACTGCGCTCGGGCAACCGGTCTATGCCAGGCTCGGGTTCGCCCCGGAGTTCACGCTGGCGCGCTTCGCCGGCGTGCCGGCGCCGACTGCGGATTCGCCGGCCGGGGTCGAGCCGGTCGCCCTCAGCGATCTGCCTGCGCTGTATGCCCTCGATGAAGCGGTGACCGGCACGCGCCGGGACAAACTGCTGCGACACTTCCTGGAACATGCGCCGGCGACCGGCCGCAAGATCGCGAGCCCGAATCAGGTCGAGGGATTCTGCTGGGCGCGGCCTGGCGCCAATGCCTGGCACATCGGCCCCGTGCAGGGGTCGCCGGCCGCATGCCGGCCTTTGCTGCTCGATGCGGCCAACCGATTCGCGGGCCAGCGTGTCTATATCGATGTGCCGATCGCCAATGCGGAGGCGATGGCGCTGATGGAGGAGTTGAGATTCACCGAGGAGCGCCGCTTTGTGCGCATGGGGCGAGGCCCGCGCGTTGTCGAGCAACTCCATCACTTTTGGGGGTCCTTCGGACCCGAAAAGGGATAGCATGCTACTGTTTCGAAGGGCTGCCTTGCGGGATGATGCTGGTGAAAGCGATGCGTGCCAGATTCCAGGTCGGCGGCGGGGAGCCTTCCGTGAAGGTCTCGGGATTGATCGCTTGCGCCGGTTCGAGGCCGGCGTAGCCCACCATGGTAAAGGCCGTCGGGCCGTTGGGCGTCCGCGCCACCGGGAGACGAAAGTTGATGTAGACTCGAATCTTGCCTCCCACTTCTTCCCATTGCCCAAGGTCATCGTAGCGGCCGGTGAGCATCATGCCCAGCAGCGGGGCATCGCCGGTGAGGCGTTCGTAGACCATGCTCCGGCGTTCCTTGGGAGAATCCCCTTCCGGCACGATGATGTCCCAGGCGGTGCCATCGACATTCTCGACGAGATGAAGCGGGCTGGCACCCGGCTTCTTGCTCCACTGGTCGAGCGTGGCCGCGGCATGGCCGCGCAGGAAGCGCAGGCCTTTGCCGAACTCGGTCGGTGTTGTGTTTACCAGGGTCGTGTCGCGCAGGTTGACAAACCACTTGCGTCCCTGGCTGGCCCGATCCGATTGCGTGCTCAGGATGGAGACACGAAAATCGGCGTTCGCCTCCTTCGTCGTGAGGCGGTAGTTGCGTACCACCTTGTACATTTTCTGCTCGTAAACCCAGTCTTGCGCGGACAGCGAGGTGACCTCGACCGACTTGGCGGAGGACTTGAAGAAAATGCGGACCATCGGATGGTCGCGGAACTGGCTCATCTCGCCCGGTACGGAATCGCGGGGCACGTCGTATTTGTCATGCATGGCCTTGTCATCGGTAGGACGTGCGCTGCCACGCGCGGTGGGAGAACGGCTGAGAAGAAAGGCAGCGTTGAACTGGGCCGTGTTTTCGCCCCCCTCGCGCAGGCGTGGGAAGAAGCCGGAGTCGTCGTCGGATTTTTCCATCATGAAATCGTTGGCCTGATTGGCGAGGGCCAGGCCGGTGACGAACGAGTAGGAGAGATAGCTGAGGCCGCTGACCAGGCTGAGCCAAAGGCCGATGCGGGCGAGACCGGCGCCGACGCGCGTGCCATCGGACGATTGCACATGCCATTGACCGATGAGCGACAGGACGATGCCGGCCAGGGCGATCACCAGGATCCACAGCGGGAAGAAGAGGGGTGCTCCCTGCAACAGCGCGAGGACGGTGCAGACGGCGACGAGCACCGCGAACAGCCCGCCGACGATGCAGCCCGCGACCGCCCAGCCGGAGATCGGGTTATACGCCAGCGGTTGCTCGGTGGTCATCGGCGCCGGCGCTGCCGGCTCGCTAGAGTCCATGCCTCGGTATTCGGGTCGCTGTTGCTCGGTCATAGGTGTATCGACGCCCAGAGGTGAGGTACTCCGAACCGCTGGGAGACTGCCCGGGATCCCAGGGGGCCGGAGTACCTCACCCCTGGGCGTTGTTTCCATCAATCATCCGCCATACCTACATCGGAGATGTCGGTCAGCATGGCCCGGCGGACGGCGTCGCCGGCGCTGGTGCCACGCATCGCCACATTGCCCGACTGATCGAGGAAAATCTTGTCCTGGAGGATTTCCTGGATCACGATGGCCATCTTGTCGCTTGTCTTGAGGTCGACCAAGGGCCGGGCGCCGGTGTTGAGCGCCACCATGCGCTTCTGGATCAGCGTGGACAGCTTGAAGCGGCCCCCCACCTTATTTACGATGCCTTCTTCTTTCAGTTCATCGAGCATGCTTACTCCTTCGGAAACAAGGGGCCCAGAATCGCCCGCATCGAGACGAAGGCGGTTTCCAGGTCGTCGTTAATCACCTGATGTTGATATTCGCCGGCCCGGGCAAGTTCGGCCCGGGCGTTCGCCAGCCGTTTCTGGATCGCCGGTTCCGATTCGGTGTGCCGGGCACGCAGTCGTTCCTCGAGGGTCTCGAAACGGCTGGTGCGGACAAAGATCGATACCGCATCGGGGCAGCGTTGCCGCACCAGCGCTGCTCCTTGCACGTCGATATCCAAGAGCACGCCAACGCCATTTTCGCGAAATGGCGTCACTTCGCGGACCAGCGTGCCGTAGTAATTGTCATGTACCTTGGCCCACTCGAGAAAGCCATCCGCATCTTTTTCCTTGAGGAAGTCGGCGACGGTCCAAAAGTGGTAGTCGACGCCATCCGTTTCCTTGGGCCGCTTGGCCCGGGTCGTGGCTGACACCGACAGCCGCATCGGCCAGGCGCCTTCCTGGAGCAGATGGCGCAGGATCGTCGTTTTTCCGCAACCGCTCGGCCCCGACACGATGATGAGTGGCGCCATCGATCTAATTGCAAATTGCAAATCTTAAATTGCAAATGGAATCTGCAATTTGAAATCTGCCATTTGCAATCCTCATTCAACGTTCTGGATCAACTCGCGAATCTTCTCCAGGGTCCCCTTGATCTCGACGACTTGCCGGGAGATTTCGACGTCGCTCGCCTTGGAGCCGATCGTGTTCGTTTCGCGGAACATTTCCTGGGTTAGGAATTCAAGCTTGCGGCCCGGACTCTCCTCTTCCTTCATGATTTCCTGAAAGTGCGTCAGGTGCGTCGCGAGCCGAACCACCTCCTCGGCGATGTCGGATCGCTCGGCGAAGATCGACACCTCGCGAATGAGATCATTACGGTCGATCTTCACATCCAGTTCGCTCAGCACGGACGTGACGCGCTCATGCAGGCGGTCCCGAAATGTCGCCACCACCTGGGGCGTGAGCTTGCGAATGAGGTCGAGGTGCTTTGCAATGACGTCGCGATGGGCGAGCAGCTCCTGCGCCATCGCTTTGCCCTCGTCCTTGCGCATGTTTTGCAAATGGTCGAGCGATTGCTGCAGCGTCTTCTCGATGACCGGCCAATCCTCGGTCAGCTGATGCGTGCGGCTCCCCGATTCGGGGACGACGCCGGGCAACATGAGGACCTGTCCGAGGACGGCGGCACGTTCGGCATCCGTGACATCCTTGGCCTCGCGAATCTGGCGGACGTAGCTGGCGAGGGCGACGGTGTTGATGCGGAAGTCGTCGGTGGCTGCCTGGCGGTCGCAACGCAGGTGGACCTGAATGGTGCCGCGTTTGACGGTGCGGCGAATGACTTTTTCGAAGTCGGCTTCAAGGAGGTGGTATGGATCGGGAGCGCGCAGGGAGACCTTGAGATAGCGGTTATTGAGGGCACGCAATTCGACGGAGAGGGACAGGGCATCGCTTTGGCAGCGTGCTTCCCCGTAGCCGGTCATGCTCAAGAGCACGCGAACCTCGGGACAAAAGAGCCGATGGCAGGCAGCAGAAAGCCGTTACTCGCCACGCGCGCCGAAGAGGGCGTTTGTGCCTGCACGATCCTTGTAGTCATTTTGAACGGCCTTGACCTGGATCATGGTGAGGAAAAGCCAGGCAATGGCGACGTAGATGGTGAGGCGGGTGAATTGATCGCCCGCCCGGCTGCCGAAGGGGCTCGAGCCCCCGGCCCCGCCAAGAGCCCCGATCAGACCGCCCCCTTTGCCGCGCTGGATCAGAACCAGCAGAATCAAGAACGCGCTCAAGGGCAGCAAAACGAAATTCAGAACGTCAGCAATCAGTCCCCACGGCATGTGCGTACTCCCGCAGCGAATCCAGATTCAAACGGAAAATTATTCTACGAAATGCCTTCCGGCATGGAAAGCCAACTTTGGCGAATTGATTGGACGCCTGACACCCCCAATATCGCCGGGGGGGGACACCTGGATCCCGGAAGGGGGCATGCCCTGTTCTGGCCAGAGCGCCGGACCTACGGGATTGTACGGATTATTTGACATGCTCCGGAATGAAGCTATCTTTCATTGACTCAGTGTACGCTAGCTGACGATTCCGCAAGGGGCCCAACCGTGTCGAAAATTAATGGCGAAGAAGGCTGGTTTTTACTGGAACACGTGAGCGCAGCCGGTTCGAGCAAGACGCAAATAACCATGAACCGCTGGCCCTTTCGCATCGGACGATGCTCAAGTTGCAATTATGTCGTCAAGAGCCCCGACATCTCCAAGCAGCATGCCGAGTTCGACCTTCAGGCCGGCGGACTGTTCGTGCGCGATCTCGGCAGCACCAACGGCACTTTCGTCAACGGCAAACGCGTCGCCGAACACCGGCTCAAGCCCGATGATGTCATCCATCTTGCCAAGCAAGAGTTTATATGGCATACCCACGGTGATCCTTCCGCCTTCGACTCGCGCAGCTTCCACACCAAGCCGAATTCCGGCGCGCCGATGAGCATCAGTAACAGCCGGCGCAACCTGCAAGAACTGGTGCGTGGCAAAGCGGCGCGCATCGTCTTTCAACCTATCGTCGATCTCGCAACGCACAGCAGCAGGGCCTACGAGGCCCTCGCCCGCAGCACCCACGATTCGCTCAATATGCCGCCGTGCGAGCTATTCGGCCTTGCCGAGCAGTGCGGCCTGGCGCCGGAGCTAAGCGGCATGTTCCGTCAGCTGGCCATGGCCGACGCCGCCCTCCTGCCCGCGAGCTGCCTGTTGTTTCTCAATCTGCATCCTTTCGAAGTAACCGCCGATGGCTTCGCGCGACAGCTGCTGGCGGCCCTCTCCGACTGCTCCCTGAAGCAGCAAGCGGTCCTGGAAATCAACGAGAAAGCCATCATCTCCCGGTCCATCATGCGTCGCCTGCATGATCAGACGCGCGAGTACGGCATCAAGATTGCCTACGATGACTTCGGCGCCGGGCAGGCTCGCCTGTTCGAGCTGTCTGAGTTTCGCCCTGACTTTGTCAAGCTTGACATGTCGCTGGTTCGGCACATCGATCATTCGTCCTCGCGGCGCAGCCTCGTGCAATCGCTGGTCCGGACCTGCCGGGACCTCGGCGTGCAAACGGTGGCCGAGGGACTCGAGACGGAACAGGAAGTCGATCTGTGCCGTAGTTTTGGTTGCGAATGGGGCCAGGGCTATTATTTCGGCCGTCCTGAGCCGGCCGCCCATTACTGCGCGATCGAGAACGGCGCGGCGAGCACCGTCGAATGCAAGCTGATGGTTTAGCTTCCCTCATCAATAGAACTGCGCCACGGTTTCGAAACTGCCCTTCGCTGGATCGAAAAACACGTACACAGCCCCCTTGTCGTGAAACAGTTCCGACGCATTGATCGCCAGCTGGCCAACGAAGAACAAGGGCTTACCATCGCGAATCGGCCAGTCGGCGTTCTGAATCCACTTCGGCGGCTTCTCGGCGCACTTGAAATACTCCTTCAGCCGCTCCTTGATGACCTTCTTCTTTTGCGTCTCGCTCATGGCGTCATCCGCAGGAACAATCTTTTCGACCAGGAATTCCATCGGCGGATCCAGGTAGGCCGGCAGCGCCGCCAGGATGAGCCTGTGCAAGCTGCCAAATCGCTTGACTGCCTGAAAGCTCACCTCGGCTTGCCGAAGGAAGTTCTCGATGATGCCTTCGGAATTCACCAGTCCACCGAGCGTTGATCGATCCTGTTTGTTGTGAAGCTGTCGGTAGTGATTGCTGCTGGCGGGATAGCGCGGATTCTCGAAAGTGCCGAGCAACGTTTTCATTTCCTCGGTGGCGAGTGCCGCATCGAGCGCCGGGCCATCGAGCCGACCTTCGATGAAGCTCACGAGCACATCGATTTCCGCCTGATACTTCGCAAGTTCTGGGCGCATGCAGTTCCCCTCGTTGGAAGGGATCCAGTCTACGCTTGCGTGATTACGGTTGCCAGAACTGTTGTCGCGAAATGTGGAGCGTGAATTGCAGGGTGGTCGATTGCCCGGCGTCGGGTATACTGCACTACGCGCCAGGTAAGAGATTCCCCGACAAAGGTGCATCATGGACCGTGATGCAAAACTCCACGAGCTGGAGACGTTGCGGACACGGACACGCCAGCTCGAGACCGAGCTAGGGTCGGAGGCCACATCGGAATGGCCGCCGCGCGGGTTCTACGGCGCCTATGCGGTGCTGGCGGGCTGCGTGCTCGGCAGCGTCGCTGCGATGGCAAGCCTGCTCTTCAACGTGGTGGGCTCGCTGATCATCGGGCAATTCCCGCTGCAGCTCATTCGCGTCTATCTCACCTTTCCGCTCGGCGCCGAAGCATTGCAACTGGAAAGCGGGCTCGCCCTCGCCATCGGTTGCTGCCTGTATCTCCTCACCGGCATGGTGTTCGGCGTGCCGTTTCAATGGATCCTGTCGCGCTGGTTCGACAGGAGCGGCTTCATCGTTCGCTTCATCGTTACGACCGTGCTCGGTCTCGCGCTCTGGGGCGTCAACTTCCACGGCATTCTCTCCTGGATGCAGCCCCTCCTGATTGGCGGGAGCTGGATCGTGGACGAAATCCCCTGGTGGGTCGCCATGCTTACGCATCTCGTGTTCGGCTGGGCCATGTTGCTCTTGCAGCCCTTTGGCAGATACATGACGGCAGAAAACAAGGAGGCTGCATGATGGAATCCTCTCCCGCCGCAGCCGTGGAAATCCCGTCGCCGAAGACGCTGGTGATGGAACGGCTCGTTCGCTGGTTCCTGCTGGCGTCGCTCGTATATCTCTCGATCGCGTTGCTGGCCGGCCTGCTGATGGCGCTGCAGCTTGTCAATCACAATCCGCTGCGTGGCATCGAACTGCTCTCGCCCGGCCGCTGGCGCATGGTCCACACCAATGCCATCGCCTACGGCTTCATTGCCAACGCGTTTCTCGGCATCCTCCACTGGGTGGTGCCGCGTTTGACGCTGCGGCCGGTCGCCGACGCCCGGCTGTCGTGGTTCATCTTCGGCGCCTGGCAGTTTGTCGTCGTCAGCACGGCGCTTGGCCTGATTCTCGGTCAGGCGCAGGCGCTCGAATGGGGCGAGACGCCGGTATGGATCGATCCGCTCGCTTTGGTCGGATTACTGCTGGTTGCGTTCAATTTCATGGTGCCGATCTTTCGACGGCCGGGGCCGCTGTATGTGTCGCTGTGGTACTTCCTGGCCGCCCTCGTGTGGACGCCGCTGACTTATGCGATGGGCAACTTTCTGCCGGAGTACTTTGTGAATGGCACCGGCGCCGGCGCGATCGGCGGGTTGTTCATCCATGACCTCGTCGGCCTGTTCGTGACGCCGATCGGTTGGGGCCTGATGTATTATTTCGTGCCGATCGTGCTGAAGAAGCCGATCTGGAGTCACGGCCTGTCGCTCGTCGGTTTCTGGGGGCTCGCGTTCTTCTATCCGCTCACCGGCATCCACCATTTCCTCTACACGCCGATCCCGATGTTCCTGCAATACGGGGCCGTCATCTCGACGATTGCCGTGGAGATGGTCGTGACCACGGTGATCATCAACTTTCTCGCCACCATGTGGGGCCGCACGGAAGACGTGTTGAAGAACATCGTGACGCGCTGGTTCTTCACCGGCATCGTCTTCTACTTCATCACCTGCTTCCAATGCGCGTTGCAGACGACGCTGACGTTTCAGGCGATCATCCATTTCACCGACTGGGTCGTCGCCCACGCCCACTTCGTGATGTTCGGCGTCTTCAGCTTCTGGATCTTCGGCGCGATGACCTACCTGTTCCCGCGCCTGTTTGATCGCGCGTGGTACAGCCAGCGCTTGTGCGAATGGCATTACTGGTGTTCGGCGATTGGCCTGCTCGTGATGTTCATCGACCTGACGATCGTCGGCGTGCTGCAGGGCTTCTCGTGGGCATCGCTGGAGACCTGGGATCGCTCGGTGCAGATCAGCATCCCGTTCTGGTGGGTGCGCATCATCGCCGGGCTCTCCATCATCACCGGGCAGGTCTGTTTCTTCGTCAACATCTACAAGACATACCGCCTGGCGACGGCCGTGCGGGAACTGGAAACGTCCGCGTCGACTAGCGCCTGAGGCTGCCCTCACCCCAACCCCTCTCCCAGGAGGAGAGGGGAGAAGGATTCTCCATGTTCGAACGCAAGTCAGGCATTCTGTTGCTCGCGGGGCTCGGCTTTTTCGCCCTCGCCTTCGTCTCGAATGGCCTGGTCCCCTGGCTCATGTACGCCAAGACGCCGGAGCAAACACTCGAGGACACAATCGAACTGCAGCTCGCGGCTCCCGACGCCGACGCCGGCAAGAAGTTGCATCGTGTCAACGTTGTCTCACAGTTCAAGCTGCTCGCCCAGCTGTACCACGAATCCTTCGACAAGCATCATGACGGCTGGCGCAAGTGGAACGCCGACGAATGGAAGCAGGAGACCGCCAACGCGATTCGCCGGGGACACAAGGCGTACGTGGCCGAGGCGTGCTGGCACTGTCACAGCCAGTTCATTCGCCCGGTCTCGAACGAATCCAGACGCTGGGGGCCGGTATCCAAGAGCGCGGAGTACAACAACGAACTGCAGCGGCCTGTCCTGTTCGGCACGCGCCGCGTCGGCCCCGACCTGACCCATGAAGGCGGCCGACGCTCGAACGACTGGCACGCCGCCCATTTCTTCCGCCCGCGCGAAACGTCGCCGCTGTCGGTGATGCCGGACTATCCATGGTTCTTCGATGGCGATCCCGGCCATCCCAACGAGCGCGGCATCGGGATTATCACCTACATGCAATGGCTGGGCTCCACGCTGCCGAGCTACCCCGATTACGGGCAGTATTGACAGGAGGTTCCGATGACGCAGAGCTGGCGTTCGCTGGTGTTCCACGTGGTCGCCGTCGCGCTATTCCTGGTGCCGGCCGGCGTGGGCTTCACGGTCAAGTACCTGGACCTGCTCGTCCTGTTCGGCGCCGGCGAGGAAGGCGCGTTCGCCATCGTGCCGATCATGAATTATTTGCTCTCCAGCCTCGGCTTTTTCATGCTCTTCTTCTGGGCCGTCCGCCACGGCATGTTCCGCGACATCGAACGGACAAAGGTCGCCATGCTGGAAACCGAACGCGAGCTGGATGCGATCGAGAAGGAAGAGAAAGAGATCGCTGTCTGGAAATAGTGAACCCTGAACTACTGGGAATGCGACCCGTCGTTCGGCTTGCCATCCGGCCCGAAAAATCTTAGCGCGCTGCTGGCGCCCTGACGCCAGCGTCAGGCCCCGGCCGGGCGGCCCCAATGGTTGCGATACGCTCGTCGCAGCATGGCGGCAGCGTCCTTGTCGTTGGCAATCTCCTCCGTGCGCGGATTGAATGTGAGCACACGCCGCAGGCGCGTCGCGATGTTGCCGAGGTGGCACAACGAACTCGATAGATGGCCGGTCTCGATGTCGGCGGCGGGGCGGTTGCCGTTGCGGACGCACTGGAAGAAATTGCGATGATGCGCCGGCAGATCCGCGCGTCCTGCCATCGTCTTGAGCTCCTTGTTGCGCGGGCCGTACAGCCGCCAGCCTTCCGAATGGCCGACGATGAACATGCCGTTGGTGCCGTAGAAGGCGCAGCCGTTCTCGTAGCCTTCCATCTTGTACGGCGTCCAGATGCGCTGCTCGAAGATGAGCTGTTTCTTGCGACGATTCTTGCCGACGCTGGGCCATTCGAAGACGCATGTCTGCGTATCGGGAAACTCCTGGTCATCATCGAAGAATTGCTTGGCGCCGATCGCGGTGATGGTCGTCGGATGGGTGTCGACCTGCAGGCCCCAGACGGCGATGTCGAGGTCGTGGACGCCGTCGTTGCCCATGTCGCCGACGCCGAAGTTGTACCACCAGCGCCAGACGCCATGGCTGCGATTCGCCTGATAGGGCACCATCGGGGCTGGGCCGACCCAGTTCTCATAATCGAGCACCGCCGGCGGATCGCTCGGCTTCTGGTGGCCGATGTTGCGGCGAAGCTGGCTGTTCCACACGCGTGCCGACAGCACTTCGCCGATCGCGCCCTCGTGGATCATGCGAATCGCGGTCATGTTCATCTCGGTGCTTCGGCTCTGCATGCCGACCTGGCACACCTTGCGCGCCCGCCGGGCTGCATCGATCATCAGGCGTCCTTCGCGTAGATTGTGCGAGCACGGCTTCTCGACATATACGTGTTTTCCCGCGTTGAGGGCGAGAATCGCCGCCGGCGCGTGCCAGTGGTCCGGCGTCGCGATGAAGACGGCATCCACTTGCTTGACGTCATAGACGCGCCGCATGTCGCCGGTCGTCGCAGGTTCGCGTCCATCCTGGGCGGCGTTCTTGGCGGCAGCGGTGAGGCGATTGCGGTCGACGTCGCAGACATGCGTGATGCGGACATCCTTCTGCGTGACGAGATTGCGGATATGATTGGTCCCCATGCCGCCCGGCCCGATGATGCCGACGCTGATGCGCTCGTTCGCTCCCTGAACGGCGGCATAGCTGCTAGCGGACAGAGCCGCGGTGCCGGCGGTGGCGATGCTGGCGGTCTTCAGAAAAGTGCGGCGCGAGGTATCTGCCATGATCGTGCTCCTCGAAATGTACAGGCGACGAGGCCGATCATACGTCGGGCGTGGGCGGATTGCAACGAATTCACTTGGACCAATTACGACGGACCACTGCCTGCCAATCTGATGCGCTTCATCGAAGGTCCGCCGACGTGTGCCGTCGAGGTTCGTTGCGAGAACGATTGTGGCGAATCCGCCGAGGAAATGCTGGCTGCGAAGCGAGCAGACTATTTCCAGGCAGGCACGCGCGTCGTTTGGGCCGTTGATCCGATCGCGGAAACGGTGACGGCTTATCGCTCGACTGAGCCCGATCAACCAACGATTCCGTCGTGGCGAAATCGCCGATGCGGAGCCGGCGGTGCCGGGCTGGCGCATGAAAGTCGATGACATTTTCGCACGCTAAACTCAATGCTCGCTGATCGCCAGCTCATCCGCCTCCGGATCCGCGGCCAGCGCGTGATGCACGAGGAACTTGGCATTTCTTAGCGTCTCGCTCAGCAAGAAATCGGCGTCATTGAGCTTGCTCGTCGGCGTCGCGGAGGCTTGGGCGTCGAGGCCGAGTTCGTCGGCCATGCGCATGGCACGCCGCAGATGGTAGGGATCGCTGACGATGACGAAGGTGGTCAATCCCGCGGAGCGGGCGGCTTCTCGGGCGTAGTAGAGGTTCTGATACGTGGTGTGCGATTTGGTCTCGGTGAGGATCTTGTTCGCGGGGACGCCGAATTCGAGCGCGTACTGGCGGGCGACAGTCGATTCCGCGAGTTCACAGCCGTTCGGACAGGCGCCGGTCAGGATCAGGTAGCGCACCTTGCCGGTCTGGAACAGGTTGACCGCATGATGGATCCGCTCCCGAAACGCCGGCGTCGGTTTGCCGCGATGCACATAGGCGCCAAGCACGATCGCAGCGTCGGCGTCAGCGTCGTTGCTGTTGTCTGCGTAGGAATAGACGTCGTACATCAGCAGGCCGAACGCCAGGCCAAGGATGAGGACAAGCAACAGCGCGACGACGAGCACGAACTTTTTCATGTGATCTTTGGAATGCGGTGGCTCGACACCGCTTTCATGCTTCAGGTGCTTGCCGCGCTTCCGAACAAGC
>DASRSQ010000439.1:0-22862 GCA_035656475.1 Gemmataceae bacterium
GCCATCGCCCATTTGCTCAGCCAGGAATCCCGCCATCAGTCGCCGCACGCGCTCGTCGCTAGCAGCCAAGAGTCGATTGATGGACCGATGGTGCCGCGCCACATGGCTGCGTGGATGCTCCCGACAAGCATGGCATCGACACTGATAGATGTTCGCCCGATGGTTCTCCGTAACCATGCGCTCACCTCCCTGAAGAGATTGGTGAAGGTGAGCTTATTGTAGCCGGACCCCAGGTGGGGAAGTTATTTTTGCACACGGACTAAACAGATGCAGCGGGTAGAAGCCTGCCCCTGGTATTTTCCCCGTGCCTGGAACAAGTAGACCATCCCGTTGAAGTCGGAGAAGACATTCTGGCTGATGGGCGAACTACCTCGCTTCACTTGTAGTCCGATACGCTGCCCGTCCACGGTGGACGTGAACACGCACTCAATGGCCTTCGTGTCCGTCTTGCATGTGCTGGGGAACATCACGGCTTGCTTGACCACTTGAAGGTAAACGGCAACCACGTCTTCAAGGTCGGTATCGGACAGCAATTCAAGGATGTCCGCCGTCGCCGTCTGTGGGTCGGGAAGGAAGGGTTCTCCCCGGAGCGTGGCGTACAGGTATCGAGAGTAAACCAGCGCGTTATTGTCCTTCATCACTCTTTGGACCGTCCGCCTGGCGATGAAGCTGCTAATGACCGACCCCGGCACGTTGTCCATCTCCCCGGGACGCTGCCAGTCACAACGCCGGGTGTTCGCAACATCGGCGTCCTTCTACTCTTCCTCACCCCGGTATTCCCAATCGCTCGTCACCTTGCCGAGATAGTAGGAGGTGGCCTGATCCCGAACCCAAACTAGGTCGCCTATCTTCATGTCGTACAGCACGGGCTTGACAATCCCCGACCACTTCTTCTGTACGTCCCGTAGTAGGCTGCCTTGGCCTTCGTCCAGTAGTCATCCTTCGACACAGGCACGTCGGGAAGACCCCAGCCTACCCCGAAGATGCCCCGGCCAAGGCACAGTTTCGGAACGTCAATGTCCGGCTTCGCCCCCGGCTTCAGGTGGACTCTCCAAAGCTGCTGAGTCACGGGTCGGTCCCTTCCTTGCTTGTCGTAGTTGCTGTCTCACTGAGGAGTTTATCAGGGTCGCCTGTGCCGTCACAGGGTAAGCCGGTGCAGAAAAAGCGCCAAGCTGTCCTCAGCCTGACCCATTCTCTTCTTCGGTCCCGGCCTCAGATGCCGAGACGCTTTTTCTGGCGAGCATGAGCGGACGCCAAAGCAGCTTCCTTCTGCAAGCGGTAGTACATCTTCGGCCCCTCAATCGGGCCATACTTCCTGGGGTTAGGGGAAGTAACCAAGAACCGTCGTGAGCCGCATACCGCCGGTTGCGTCGTTCGTCACGATGAAGCCGACGAACTTGACCGTGGACGGCTGGACCGTGAAGTTGTCCGGGCATCCGATGGTTGCCGCAGTCAAACCGCTGTCGGTCACGAAGTCTTCGCGCACGCCAAACGTGATGTCGTCAGGGCCGAAGTAGCAGAGCTTGAACCGCACAGCAGCGTCAGCCGGGGTGATTCGGGGGTCGATCCACGAAGTCGATCCCTTTCGCTCAAGCCGCTTGTAGCCTTTCGCATTCAACTGCCGTTCCATGAAGGCATCGAGCGCCACGAAATTCGCGTCTCCCTTGATCGAGATCGTCTGTGCCATTGCCAGCGTCTCCTTGTGTAAAGGCGTTCAGGATGCTTCCTTTCTATCTATCATTCTGTCTATCTAAGGGCCGGGTGGAAAGGGAGGTTCGCGGAAAACGAAAAAAGACCGAGGAGAACATCCCTGGCCTTCGTTGGTCGAACAGGCGCCAATGGCGGTTACTTGATCGACTTGGACCGCGCGGGCGGCAGGCTGTTGATTTCCATTTGGTGGTAGTAGTCGCCATCGGGCGTGAAGTGCAGAGTGATCGGCCCTCCCTGAAGCTTCTGCGGCGGGAGGGTGACGCTTGAGCAATCGAACTCGAACTTTGCCTCTTCCTTTCCGTCCACTTCCACCTTGATGACCAGCTTCTTCATGGCTGCTTCTCCTTCGCTGTTGCGGGAACGTACCGGCCTACACCGTCATTCTAGCGATGCGGCGGCGGTTGTGGGGTATAGGGGTGTAGGTCCGCCGGGGAAAAAACCGCCGATGCCGCTTGACGGTCAAAATCACGGATAGCGATTTCGGGGACAGCGCGTTCTGTCATGGAGTTCTCCGTTCGCGAGTGAAGTGAGCCAAGATTTGACTTTGATAGTCTGGCCGTTGCCGACAGCGCTCCGGTAGATTCTCGGCAACATGCGTGAGGTTGAACCAACGCGAGGGGGCCTGGATGACCATACCGGCTTGGTGTGTCGTGAGAAACACGCTGGGCATGGCCAATCGAATGACGCCGCCGGCGTAGCTCGTCAGCGCCACGCCTCGATTTTGGAACAGTGAACGAAGGCGGTCTGGCGCCAATCGACGAACCTCCGCCGAAGTCGATCGGATAAGCACGCTGGCTGACCGGAATCCAACCGCGGCGGATCCACGCGTGCAAGTGCACTCTGCATTGTCGAAGTGTTAACACCGTGACAAGTGAAAAACAGGAGCGTTACAATAACGCAAGATTCTATCACGCTCAATCTTCAGGGGACGTAAATACCCTGCAAGACGCGGACGCGGCATTTACTGCGGATTGGGCGATTGCCCTTGTTCAATGGCTGTCACGAAATAAGATCACAAAATAACCAGGTTTGGAGGGCCGCCTGAGGGTTTTCCGGCATGCAAGCAAAACTCGCAAGTATTCGTCAACACGTTCAGGAAGCCAAGAAACACGCGAAAGAACTCGCCGATTTATGCGTTCAGACTGGCAATTCCGACTACATTTATCGAGCAGACGATATTGAGCTTGCGCTAAAGTGGACCGATCAGAAAGCAGAGGAATTCCAGGCGGCGCTTCCATGAATCCCGACTTCGGTACAATGCCCGGAACGCCTGATTGCAGCCTCTCAGTGGCCAGAATCTTGGTCTCTTGAGGTCCGTTCATCTCGGGCTTTCAGCAAGCCCAGTATAGGCATCAGGCGCGCGGTTCCGAATAGGGTAGTCTTTCTGCCATTGAAATCGGCTACTCCTACCGTACGACCTGTTTATTCAGAAGTGAATCACATTTAGTAGGCCTGCTCAATGCGCCGCGCATTGATTTTACTCTCCACTATCCAATACCTTCCGAACTTTGATCGCGAGATCCGTTGCGGTAAACGGCTTTTGCAGAAAATGCTGCTCGGCAGCAATAATGCCGTGCCGAACCACGGCGTCATCGGTATAGCCGCTCAAAAACAGAACCTTAACTTCTGGCATTCTGATTTTTAGTGTTTCGGCTAGCTCTCGGCCACTCATGAGTGGCATGACAACGTCTGTGACCAGCAAAGAAATCGGACCGTCATGCGCAGCGGCGACATCCAGCGCTCTCCGTCCATTCTCGGCCTCAAGAACCGTATAACCACAGATTCGTAGAGCGTGGCCGGCCAGGCCGCGCACTCCCCCTTCATCTTCGACAAGGAGAATCGTTTCCGACCCAGGTGGCATCATTTTCAATGCGGACTGCGGCTCAGTACCCGACGGAGAAGGATCCGCAGCAGGGAGGTATATCTTGAACGTCGTGCCGATGCCGACTTCGCTGTAGACCTCAATGTGCCCTTCGCTCTGCTTGACGATTCCAAACACCGTTGCAAGTCCAAGGCCAGTACCTTGACCAACTGCCTTGGTGGTAAAGAACGGTTCGAAGATACGGCCGAGCGTTGCTCGGTCCATCCCACAACCCGTATCGGATACCGCCAGCAAGACGTATGGCCCAGGCTTAACCTCGGGATGTGTCTCCATGTACTCCTCTCCCAGAAACAGGTTGGCGGTTTCGAGCGTCAGTTTGCCGCCTTTCGGCATGGCATCGCGAGCGTTCACGACGAGGTTGAGAATGACTTGGTCGACTTGGCCTGGGTCCGCCATGACTCGCCTTAGATCCGCTGCCGGGATCACCGTTAGCTCGACATCCTCGCCAATCATGCGATGCAGCATCTTTTCCGTTTCCGCCACGACCGCATTGACGTCAAGCAGCTTCGGTTGCAAGATCTGCTTTCGGCTAAAGGCAAGAAGCTGTTGCGTCAATCCGGCGGCCCGAGTACCTGCCTTCTGAATCTCGCGCAGGAGGCCTTTCGTGGCCCCGTCCAGCCGAGGCTGATTGATCATCATGTCGCTGTAGCCGTTAATGATTGTCAGCAGGTTATTGAAATCATGAGCGACACCGCCGGCAAGTTTGCCGATGCCCTCCATTTTCTGCGCCTGCCGGTATTGCTCCTCCAGCCGTTTCCAGTCGTTGATGTCGGACCAAGAACCGATGACCTCGCACGGACGCCCGGCCGAGTCGTGGAGTAGCCGCATTTCATTGCGAATCCAGCGATAGCTGCCGTCGCGATGTCGGAAACGGTATTCATTGGCAGTGCGGCCCGTCGTAAACAATTCGCTGAGTCCTGCTTCGTCAATGCGTTGCCGATCGTCCGGATGAACATTGCGCCGCCACCACTCGACGCCCGCTTCCTCCGCTGAATAGCCCATCATCTGGACTATATTCTCGCTCGTCCAGATATGGCTGAGTTCATCCCCCTTGACGGCCAATGCATAGAGGACTGCAGGACTCGACGCCACCACGTGACGCAGCCGCTCCTGGGCAGCACGCAGCGCTTTCTCTGCTTCCTGCTGTTGCGTCAGGTCGCGCACGTACCCTGTAAACATCGGTGGTTGCGAATCCCTGATTCGAGAAACGGCCACCTCGACCGGAAATCGCGAACCATTGGCACGCAGCGCAATAAACTCGGCACGCTTGCCAAGCAAGGTGGATTCGCCAGTCGCCAAATGATGGCGAAAGCCAGCCGAATGCCGATCGCGAACTTCTGGGGGGATAATTAGCTCAGCCACACTCCTGCCGGCGCAATCCGCCCTTGTATAGCCGAACATCCGTTCTGCTTCGGCATTGAACTCAACAATGTTGCCGTCTTGGTCCATGGTGATGACGGCGTCAAGAGCGGAGTCGAGAATGGCCGCTTTCAGGGCCTCGGACTGTCGGATCGCTTTTTCGGCCCGTCGCCGCTGAATAAACAGGCCAATCTGGCTTCCAATGCTCTCCAGCGTTTTTAACAACGCGAGGTCTGGCTGTTCCGTTGTCCGGCTAAGGAACAGAAGGGCACCTTGGGTGTCCGCTCCATGGAGAATTGGCAAGCCGATGGCGAAGTGAAGCCCGCTTTCAATTGCTGCGGAGCGCCTCAGGAAGCTATCGTCGGAGGCGAGCTCGGTAATCCATTGGGCTTCGCCGCTAGACCAGACTCGGCCTGGCAAGCCAACGCCTTGCGAAAACGCCACCTGGCGAGTTTCTTGCTCGAATTCCGGTCGAGGCGAGCGCGACCAGATGTCCTCGCAACGTATCATTTCGGTCTTCTTTTCTACCGACCAATACTCGCCTAACTCCCACCCCAGATTCTGACAGATCGACGAAATGACGCGCGGAAACGCTTCCTTAAATGTCATGGACTCCGCCAGGATCGCCACCGTATCATGTTCGGCAGCAAGGCGGACCCGCGCCAGTTTCCGGTCAGTAAGGTCCAGCACATTGCCGACGACTCGCACCGCGCGGCGCTGGTCGTTCCGCACGATGTAGCCCTGGTCCCAGACGTGGACATAATGGCCGTCGCGATGGCGAACCCGGTACTCGGCGGCAAAGTGCTGCTGCAACGGATCTGCCATGGCCTTTTCGATGATTTCACGCGCTTGCCCGGAGTCGTCGGGATGAATTCTCGATGTCCACCACTCGGGCGTTGGTTCGGTCTCCTCGGGATGAAACCCGAGAAGATCGAATAGCCCATCGCTTTTTTCCACCTTCCGTGTCGCCAGATCAACGTCGAAAATCAGGGACCGAACGGCGCGCGCAGCAAGCCGGAAACGCTCGTTCGCGGTTGCCGCTTCCTGCTCCTTCCGTTTTCGTTCGATCCCCAGCGCGATTTGAT
Organism: Gemmataceae bacterium; assembly: GCA_035656475.1. Lineage (GTDB taxonomy): Bacteria > Planctomycetota > Planctomycetia > Gemmatales > Gemmataceae > SIAQ01. The sequence goes on from DASRSQ010000439.1 coordinate 6,037, forward strand.
TCGCCACTCCCCCCATCACCTGAAGGGGGGCCTCGGGCAACTCGTGCCGGGCGAACAAGGCCATAACTCCGACAACTCGATTGTCGACGATAAGCGGATAACCTGCAAACGCCACCATTCCTTGTTGCTTCGCCCATTCCTGATGGTGAACGCGCGCATCGCCGATGACGTTATTCGTCAAATGTGGCTTGCGCTCTTGGGCGATCAAGCCGATTTTGTACTGTCCCACGGGGACCACGCAGTGTGGCCCGTCAATGTGCGTGTACATGCCAGCGCTGGCCTGAAGCTCCAAGACGCCTGCGGCTTCGTTGAGCGTCCAGATGCGGGCGAAGGCGGCGTCAATGTGTTCCACCAGACAGGCTGCGCACTCCTGTAGCACGGAGCGTAGCGTTCCCTCCTTCGCCAACGCAATGCCGATGTCAGCAGCCAACCTTGCCAGCTTCGCCTGCAGATGAGATGCGGCTACCAGCTTCTTGTGGTCCGTAATATCCACGAGGAAGTTCACGGCCCCTCTGATTCGGCCGTGTTCGTCTTGAATGGTAATGGGATGGACCACAGCGATGCGATGGCTGCCGTCAGGCCGTTCCATGACGACCTCCTTTCCCGTGCAATCGTTCTCTCCATTCAGGGCCTTAGCCATCCAGCAGTTGCTGTGAGCGATCGGCGAACCGCCAACCGAGAGCAGTCTGAAAGACCCTCAGTAGCGGTCGACCGAGTCGTTCAGTTTTGGTTCGCGTCCCCACATCAGAACAGCGCGCCGGTTGAACCCGGTGATCAAGCCACCGCCGTCGCATGTGTAAGCGGCCGTGGGTGCCTCGTTGATCAGCCGCAGCACATCACACGTGGCCTCAGAAACCGACTTGCCTTGCTCCCGGAGTGCATCCATTTGTCCGTCCTTCTTCTTAAGCGGCGTTGCAAGCAGGCTACTGTGAAAAACCTGTGATCCGCGCTCTAAATATGAATAGGTTGAAAAATGGGGCTTGGCGTTTTTTTGGCCGACTTTTCTCTTTGTCAACGGGGCAGAACTGCTTGAATACCTCGCCGAACAACAGAGGTCCATCCGGCATCGCATCGATTGAAGTCACGGACGGCGCGGCGGATGACGCCGAATGCGAGTCCTCTCCGGCCTCACGCAGCTAGCCGAGCCGAAATATCATGGAACTCCAGCGTGGCCAATTTTCAATCGGCGTGATCGGGGGACTGCTGCTCGAAGCCTGCAAGAACCGGTTGACGCCACAAGAAGTCCAGGAATCCGCCAAGCCATTAACAATACCAATTCGAGATGCTTGAGTTGTCTTTGCGCGCGGGCCAAGCTACTGGAAGATGAACATCGCCGGTGAAGGAATAACAGGGCGCGAAAAAAGGTTGAAGAGTTATTCCCAAATGTTGTGGATGAGCGCCGGATCAGGCGGCGTTCTCGGTTGCTTTTTCCCCATCGATAAACTTCACGCCTTGAATCACGTCGGGTAGCACCGCGAAGCCGTTTAGCTTTCGCCAGCTTTTCTTGGCGCTCTCCATCAACTTGAACACCATCGTCTCGCAGGCCACGCGGCTGCCACAGCCTTTCGTCTTGCTCGTCCGGAGCCGCACCGTCGCCAGCACCGACTCGATCGGATTGGTCGTGCGCAGGTGCCGCCAATGCTCCGCGGGGAAGTCGTAGAACGTTAAGAGCATTTCCCTGTCCTTCGACAAACACTCCGTCGCCTTCGGAAACTTCGCCTCCCATGTTTTCACGAATTGGTCAAATGACTTATTCGCCTCCACGCGCGTCGCCGCCATCCAGATGTCATGCAACATCTAATTGGCCTTGGGTTGCTGACCCTTGGCGATCTTGTCTAAGACGTTCGCCGTCTTGTGCACCCAGCAACGCTGGCCACGCGTCTTCGACCAAACCTTGGGCAGCGCCTTCCAGAAGCCCAGGGCGCCGTCGGCGATCGCCAGCTCCGGCTCGATCTCCAGGCCGCGTTCCTTGCAGTCCAACAGCAACGCCCGCCACGATTGCTCCGATTCGCGATAGCCCTCGCTGATCGCGAGGATCTCCTTGTCGCCGTCCGGCGTGGCGCCCATCAGCACCAGAATGCATTGGCGTTCTTCCTCCAGGCGGATGTTGAAGTGCACGCCGTCGGCCCACACATACACGTAGTGCTTGCCTGCGAGGGAGCGCTTGCTCCAGACCTGATACTCGTCCTGCCAAACGCCCTTGGACCTCTGCCTCAATGGCCTGCTTGAGCAACTGCTGGGCGCCCTGGCGAAGGATGTCAGTCAGGACATCGTTGCTGGGAGGCAGTGGCACAATCCGCATATCACTCGTAGAAACTCCATGGTGGCGTACTCCTCGGCCTCGTTGGCCAGCTGGAAGATTCTGTTAGCAAATCTCTTCCAAAGTACGCCGCCTTTTTCACTCGGCTATCCACAACATTTGGCTATATCTCCATCGAGATCCGTCTCATTCGTTTCTGCAAAAGCCATTCAGCTGCGCCACGTTGCTGGATGCCGTGTGCAAAGCGATTGGATCAGATGCTTTCGCCCGAATCGCTGCAGAGGACCAGACAACGTAGTTGCTCGTCAGCGGTCAAAAACATTTCCATGGGCCACGCCATGAACTGCGTCTCGGAACGGACCCAGTACAGCAGATCAAACAACTCGCCTCCGGCAGCCGGCCTCCTACACTGCAAGTAGCTCGCTCTCTTCAGGGTCATCGCCATGCACAGCGGCAAAATCTTCTATCTACTCGATCTTTACCAGGCTCAGCTCTACCATTTCAGCGAATCATGGGACCTGCAGGCGCCAAGCGATGAAGAGGCCATGAATCGATTGATTGGGATCGCGCAGGCACGCCTAGCACTACTCGCGCCCAACCTCCGGATCGCAAAACTGACCATAAAGGGTAACCCGCTTCAACGCCCGCTGTGGCGTGGCACCGCGGGCACATTCGCCCTCCCCTGGGATGAACTGCTGCTGCGTCGCAACGGCTTGCAAACCGGGCGGACGCTCTCCGGAGTGTCTCGGGAGTTCTACTCGTCAAGAATGGGACTCTCAGTTGCCGGCAGAGGCGCGCTCGACCATCTCAATTCCAGGCAGTGTTCGGATAACTTTTCTACGCCGTTGTCTTGGTGCTCACAGCGATTGCCGCCGGAGGCGACGGAACGGTAGTGACGTTCGAGGCTCACTGGAGCTGGTGCGCTGGCAAATTCAGCAGGCCCGAGCAAAAATGTCGCCGAATCGCAATTACTTTTTATCCACGGGGTCGAGGATGAGCAGCGACCGAGCCTCGGACGCGTCGTACGAGAAGTCCGTGGGCCGCCCCACCTTCATCCCCGGATCCTGCAAGCATACCCAGAGGCTTCCACCTTTAATCCGGTAGATGCCGAGGCACTTTTGCCCTTTCTGCGGGCCGTCGAGGAAGGTGAAATCGATCCGCTTCGGCGATGTGGTCGGATCGATGGTGAACGATACCTTTACGTCTCCGGTACTGACGCCGGTCCAGCTCATCTCGTTCTCTTTGACGGTCCAGCGCCACTTCGGGAACGCGGCCTTCATGGTTGGACGGTTGACCGGCCACCATGCTGACTGACAGACGGCGAATTTCCAGACGCCCTGGAGAAGCCGTTGTTCCTGTTCGGCTGCAGTCTCGTAGCGGCGGAGCAAGATCATCGAGCGTCCGCTGTGGCTCTTATAAGAGATGTCCTTTGGCCTGGCGACCTTCGCTCCCGGATCGACGAAGCAGAGCCAAAGGCCCTTTCCGTCCGTACTCGCTGACTCGTACACGCCCTCGCATTTCACGCCTTTGTGTGGGCCGCTGAGGAACATGAGGTCGATGTGCCTGGGAACCTTGTGCGCATCGATCGTGAAGGATGCCTTGATTTCCTGGCCATCGGGGCTGGTCCAGATGATCTCCTTGCCTTTCACAATCCATTTCCGTTCGCTGCCCTGGCCGGTCTTATCGGGCCCCTTCCCGATTGGATTCGGCCAGGCATCGGTTTGCGAAAGTGCGAAGATCCAGGTGCCTTGTAGCGCGGACATCTCCTTACCGGAGTCAATCGGCGTGGTTTGCCGAAGGGAGATCATCGAGGTACGTCCGCCACCCCTAAAGGCAAAACGCGTTGGCCGCGGCACGTTCGATCCCGGATCTTGAATGGAGATGTTGAAGCTCTTGCCGTCGATTCCGCCCCATTCATACATGCCCAGGCACTTCTGGCCCTTGAGCGGCCCGCTGAGAAAGGTGAGGTCGATCTCCTTGGGCGTCTTGCTGGGATCGACGTGGAGTCTTACTTTCCATTCCTCGCCCTTCCGACCCCAGGTAATCTCGTCTCCCTCGATGGTCCAGCGGCATTTCGAAACTTCTTGCTGTGAGACATCGAGTAATTCGGCCTCGGAGTCGCACAGAGTCATCTTCCAGTATCCTTGGAACGGCTGAAGCTCCTTGCTTACAGGCTCCTTGGCAGGCGCCGGCGTTTTCTTGACCGGAGCAGCGACTGGACCTTGACCCTGTGGCAAACGCCTCAGCAGAATCAGACTGAGCCCGAGATTTCCCGACGTAAATGCAGAGCGCTCAGGCCGGCCCAATTCTGCATGGGCATCGTCGCGCAGACAAATCCAAAGGAGCCACGCCAAAGGGGCATTCCTTTTTTCCAGTCGATAAATCCCCTGATAGGTTTTCCCCTTGCGTTTGCCATCCAGAAAGGTGATGTCAATCTCTTTGCGTGGCTTGCTCGGATCGAGCTTGAATGAAATCGTGTACTTGAAATCCGGGTATGTCCAGGTCATGCTCTTGGCCCGAATTTCAAGCGTCCCTTTCTGGATCGTTTTCAGCGGCACATGCATGATGCCCCATTCTTTGTCCTCCGATTCATTGGCATCGAACTTCCATAGCCCTTCCAGATTCTTGTGTTCCTGGCCCACGGGATCTTCAGCCGGAACCGGCGCTTTCTTGTCCTGAACAAGAGCGACGGGCAGATTCTCGTCGGGACGTTTGGCATCGTCCCCGGGAGCGCCGAAGTGAGCGAACAGCAACGCGCCGGGAATCGTCAAGCCCAGGACGACTAGCGACGTGGCGGCCACGAAAAGTTTCTTGGAATACATCGGTGTCAGTACCTCGTCGGCGAGCGAAAGAACACTTGGTGAAATGGCGCTCCTCGTCGTCTTGGTTAGATGCCTCACCGTCTGAACGGTCAGAAACAGCATTGGAGCGGGAAGCACCGGCAACTCGGCGCCATGGGCGATGACAGGGACGAGCCCCGCGAGAGCGGCCCCCTTCTGCACGAGTCGGCTGCGCAGCAATACGCGGCCGCGTTCGAGGCATCCCTTAATCGCCCCTTCGGACCATCCCAGTTGACGTGCAGCCTCCTCCCGCGTCATCCCTTAGAAATAACAAAGAACGATCGGCAGGCGATACTTTTCCGGAAGCCGATTCACCTCTTCGTGCAACGCATACCAATCGTCCGGCGAGGCCGATGGCTCAACGGAGGCTGTCTCTCCCAACCCATGAATGGATTTTTCATGAGACCGTAAGCGCGCGAGCCGGAGGCGCACGCGTGTGGCAACACGATATGCCACGCCATAAAGCCAGCCTGCCAGCCGTTCCGGTCTTCGGATGGAACCGGCACGCCGAACCAGTACGAGAAATGTCGCCTGGAATGCGTCTTCCACATCCTGTGGATCGCGCAGCACCTGCCGGCAGACGTGAAGCACCAAAGGACCGTGCCGCAAAACCAGGCTGCCAAATGCATTCTCGTCATGGTTTTCGGCAAAGCGCGTCAATAATTGTTCGTCGGCAGTATCTCCCCGGTCAGACGCCGCGAGTCGACGAATGAGCTGGAGCACGAACGACAAGCCACTTCGGCCCATCTAGTTTTCCCCCGTCATTTCCTCCACAATAATACTGCAGCGCCAGCGCGGATCGGCACAGATTTCATATTCCGAGATTGTGCTGCTTGCTATTGCAGAACGATCGAGCGCAACGATGGATGACATGCTTGAAGCGAGAAACTGCATGAGCGCGCGGCAAGCGTCCGTGAGATACGCTAGCAACGCTGAATTCTCTGAACGGATCATGGCAAACCCGTGCGCACGGATTTGAACTCCGCGCTTGCGCCAGGAACCTCGGTGAACATCCGGCCAGATCAAGAATCGGCCAAACACCGAAGAATTGCTGCTATCGTTTCTCAACGATTCGAGTTTTGACCATTAGCCAAAGCTCAGGATTTTCATTCTCACCCGACCCTTCCTCCAGCCTCCATTCGTGAGCGATCACCTCCAGCAATTGCGCAGTACCGCCTGCCGAAAGGTGTTTATGGGCCGGCAACTTGGTTCCGACCGGCGGTATCAAGTCCGCTTCGAGTGCATAGATCTTTTCTCCAACATTAATTCGCACGTGGGTCGCCATAGTAACATCCTCCTGGGAAAAGCCAAGAATCGGGTCAATGCTCGCTTTAAGGACATCGTATCCATCCCCACCACTCCATCAAGACGATCCTCAGGCTCAATATGCGCCGACAATTACATTTGCGCAAGGCCCATTCCGTTTGAACCCCGATGTATTCCTCCGATTCTCTGCGCTCTCCCACGCGGTGTAAGCGTTCTCGCCCCGATGTATTCCAAGATGCAACCAATCATAAGTCCCAGTCTCACTTGAACCGCCCTCCCTGCGTCTGTCAGGCTTGCTCTCTCTTCGGCACTGACTCTGTGTGCTTCCCTGCTGTTCTTCGTCTCACGCGGAAGCCTCTGCGGCTTTGGGGCTCTCGTTGTGGACCGACCATCGTGTGGTTCCTGTAACCGGCAAGTATCCCGATAGTGGCAAAATCGTAGACAAGAAAAACAACCTATGCTAGCTTGCCGACAAATCGAATTGGGGCCGTTGATCTTGAATCTGACTCTTCGCCGCTGTAAGCTGCCAGCAGTCCAGCGTGGAACGCTCACCACGCCCGGACCTGGCACGCCCTCGGCCAAACAAGACAATTGGCTAGCAGATGTTCTGGACCTTAAACTGCTGCGCTGCGACGAATGTGACCACGGTCATATTGAGGGATAGGCATCGGAATCTGTTGCACCGGCGAAGAAGCTGGGAACGGCGACGGCCCAATAATAATATCATGCTTCATGATTGGCGAAGCACATGAGTGATTCCAATCCGAAACCCCAGTGTCAAGGGCGAGCGATTCGCAGTCGGCAAGATTTTGACCATGAACCAGGGAGCGATGAACTGGCCTGCTTCGTTGATCCGTCAGTAGGATTGGCCGCCTGGCTTCGCGTGGCTGAGTCGAAGCGCGAAGTGCGCGTTGAACCGGGCACGATCCACCTCTGGTTCGTTACGCTCTGCCTAATCCCGGTTTTAGCAGTCACAGTCTGGTACTGGTACGGCGCGTTAAGTCGTGGGCTTGACCATCCTCTGCAATGGATGGGATTGATAATTACCTGCCTTGCGTTACCCGGGATATTCCTCATAGTCGGTGTCCTCAACCGCCAGTTCACGGCGATGGGGACCTTCTGTGTGGTTAATCTCGTGGATGCAAAGCTCGATTTGCCTCGCCTGGGTCTTACGGTGGGCCGGCCGGAGATTCGGAGTTTTGTAGAGTTCCATGGCTGGTGTGGGGGAATGGAGAAGGTCCAGGCACGCGAACTGAGCGTGATCGTATGCAACGAAGCGGGGATGTTCTCTCGCCACCAGGTAGTCATCGGACAGGGTTGGCCGGTCTCACGGCTCGGTAAGCGGCTGGCGGAATTCTATGATGTGCCGTTGACTATCGTGACACTATCTTTCTGAACCCCGCAACTTTGAGACATACTTGCAATCTTGGGAGACCTGGAGACACGATTAAACCGAATAGTCCGGTGAAACCAGGATACCGGGCGTGCTACACCCGGAGGTGCCTGGCGCCCAGGCGATGTTGAACCTGCGAACGATCAACACCAACGGCGACTGGGCCGACTTCCAGAATTACCGCATCGCTCTGGAGAATGAGTTCTTGTACCACAATACCAAGACGTTTGAGGCGCGGGAGTGGCCCGCATTCCAAGCCGCGTAGCCTCCCTACATTGGCGCGGAACGCCGGTCACACCCTTATCAAATAACCCGCGAAGTATGCCGCAAACCAATGAAAGCCTCGGAACTATTCGAATTGCCTTCCCACGATTGACGTTCGCCGACCGCATTCTCATTGCCAGCCTGTGCGTTCTCCCGGTTGAGTCCGCTGGCCTTTTACGCCGCTGCCCGTTGCGTTGGCCCTAGATTCTCCGGCGTCGTCATGCTCGTCAGATCATCGATCTCTTCGTCGCATTGAAGTAGCCTCGGCCCGAGAAGGTCGGCGAACTCGCGATTGATGTATTCGATCATCTTGGTGCGGAAGGAAATTCCGTCATCGGCGAACATGGGGTCGAACTCGGGGGTGGGTATTATCATTAATCACCTAGCTGGGATCCAGGGGGTCATTTACAATACTTCATCGACCGCGACATGATAATCGTTGATCGTACCCGCGTGGGGAATGTGCGTGGCAGAACCCAAAGTCCTTCTGGTACGCCTGGCAAAGGATCTGTACGCCATACCGATTGCATCGATCGAAGAGATTCTGCCGGCGCTACCGATTGAAGCGATGCCCCAAAGTCCAGAGTATGTTCGTGGCGTTGTCTTTGTGCGGGGCCATTTGATCCCGGTGCTGAGTGCCGCAGAACGGCTTGGCCTCAGAGATCACCAGTCCTCGGACGACCCACCCGTTATTTGCGTCCGCGTCGGCAAACGGATGGTGGGAATTGAATTCGACGAGGCCGTGGATCTCATGGATATCGAGGGGGCGAAGGCACTCGGCTGTGAGGAAATCGGTGTGCAGGAAGGCTTCTTCACCGGCGTCGTGGAATGCAATGGCTTGGTCATCCGAATGCTGAATCCGGAATACTTGATCTCGCCGGATGAAACGCCGATCTCGACGGGTTTTGAGCAGGAGTAGGGCATCGCTCGATTGGACGAAAATGGTTCACGCACAAACTGAAATCCAACCAGCAGAGATGGAACGACTGCGGCAGTGGGTTGAGGCCGAAACCGGCATGGATCTGGCCGGTTCTCGCTTCTCGCGTTTGAACTCTGCGGTGCAGAGGATTCTTGCGCAACGACCGGGGGCAACGGTCGATCGTTTTCTGCCGCCTTCCTCGGAACACGCCACTTTTCTGGAAAGCCTAACGGCCGAGCTGACGGTGGGAGAATCCTTTTTCTTTCGCAATGAGCACCATTTCCGAGCACTCCGCGATCACGTTATTCCTGAAATCATGCGTGCGAATGCCGCGCAGCGCGAGATCCGCGTCTGGAGTGCCGGCTGTGCAACGGGGGAGGAGCCATATTCGATCGCGATTCTGCTGGATCAAATGTTGGCGGATCGCGGCAACTGGTTGGTCTCCGTTCTCGGAACTGATTTGAACCTGGATTTTCTCGACCGTGCCCGCCAGGCAAAGTATCGGCAATGGTCGTTTCGGCAAACAACCATCCATGAGAACGCGCAGTACTTTTCTGCGGAAGGCGAGTATTTCAAGCTTTCCCCAACGGTTCGAGCACATGCTCGATTTGGTTATCTTAATTTGGTGAAGGACGTATATCCATCCGGCCTCACGGGAACGCTGGGTATGGACCTGATTTTGTTTCGCAATGTCGCCATCTATTTGAAACCCGAAGTCACGAAGGCGATTATTGAACGGTTCACACGTGCCCTTCGTCCGGGAGGCTGGCTGCTCTTGGGCGAAGTGGAGTTATCGTTGACGACCGCTTCCGGGTTGGAGGCCAAGCAATTCGAACAGGCGACCTTTTTCAGGAGACCACTGGATTCGAACGAGTGGCCGGCATCAACACCCGTCTTCGGTCGGCCGGTGACGCCGATTCTTCCTCCGGGGAACCCGATCGTGCCGATCGTCCCGCCGGTTCCTGCCTGGGGCCCTTTGCCCTGGAGCGCAGCCGCGACCCCAGCAGGGAGGGCTGCAATGGATCCCGAAACCGGTCTCTGGGAACAAGTAGAGCGACACGCTCTCCACAAGGAATTCGTCGAAGCGGAGCGGGTACTGAACAGGATTGCCCCGGCCAAGGAGCGTGCGAAACACCGGATCCGCTATGTCGGCTTGCTATTGGGGATGGCCGAGCTTGGCCGAGCACGCGAGATGATCGATCTCTGTTTGCGCGAGGAGCCGATGCTTATTGAAGCTCAGTTCTGGAAGGCAAGCTTTGCCGAAGAAGCCGGTGAACTGGACATTGCCGAGAAGGCCTACCGACGGGCGCTGTACCTGGACCGCCAGTGCCCCATGGCCCATTTTCACCTGGGCCTGGTATTGCAACAGAAAGGGGACCAGGCTGGCGCCCGACGCAGCCTGCAAACCACGCTGCAATTGATCCACGGGAATCGCCCCGATGGCCTGGTGGAATTTGGCGAAGGAATTTGTTACGGTAGGCTGGAAGAAATGACGAACCTGATGATCTCTGGCTCGATAACCGGCACGGGCTATAGAGATGGAATTCATTGATCAGCCAGGCATACCGCCGGTGGTTTTCGTCGAAGGCCATAACAATGGAAAGCCAAGCGTCCGATTCGGGCGAATCCTCGTCCGTCTGGGAGCGATTGCGCGAAACCCTCGCCAAGTTGCGTGCAAGCGCGGGTAGAAAAAGCGATCCCGAAGCTCGGGCCAGAAGGCTCCTGGACCGAGCCCAACAAGTCCGACGCCAAATAGGGTCCGTTGAACCGACCAGCGCGCCTTTCTACTTCCTCGCCTTCTCCAAGGGACGAAAACGGTACGGCCTTCCTCTGGAATGTGTTCTGGAGGCGCTGCCACTTGAGCAATTCAGCCCGGTTCCCGGCGCACCCGCTTGGGTCCGGGGAGTCGTGCATTGGCGAGGCGCCGTCCTGGCGCTCCTGGATTTGACTCGGCTGTTTGAGATTGCCGAGGTCGGCCTGAGCGACCTGCACGCTTACATCGTTGTCGAAGCGCGTGGAAAACGCCTGGCTCTGGCGGCTTCGGTCGTAGACGACATCTTGGCCGCCCCACGCGCCCAATTGAGAATCGCGCCCGAGATTGACCAGAAGATAGACCCGGAATGGCTGCTTGGAGTCCACAACGAGGAGCGTTTGATTTTGAACTTGGACGCTATATTCAAATTCCTGGAACAACGTGGTGCGACGTAGCCGGCAATGTTTGAGACGGGCTTCGTTCTTATGGACCGAACACCAAATCTTAAGGCCTCGAATGCGAAGGGAGAGGTTTCATGAATGTCCAGTGGTCCATCGGCAAAAAGCTCACGGCGGGATTTGGCGTCGCGCTCCTGATGTTGCTGGGCATCGGCGGGATATCGTTCGTGTGCTTGATGATACTCGTCAACAACGCCTCGTGGGTGACCCATACCCATCAAGTGCTCGAGAACCTCGAAGGAATCGTCTCTCTATTAAAGGATATGGAGACTGGGCAGCGAGGATTTCTACTGACCCGAAACGAGAGTTACTTGGAACCTTACAATGGCGCGCAGCTGAAAGTTACCCAGCGTATTCTTGATGTCCGAAAATTGACGGAAGACAATCCCAGGCAGGAGCCGCGTCTGAACGCGCTCGATAAGGTGGTCGCCTCGCTGAAAGAGGAACTCCAGGCGTCAATCGATCAGGCCAAGAAAGACGAGGCCAAGGACGGCATCGATCTGAAGAATCCCAAAGGGTTGGAGGCGACCCAGAAGGGACGCTTGGAAATGGGAAAGAAGCATATGGACAGGATTCGTGAAGTCGTCGCAGAATTGGAGAGGGAGGAGAAGGACCTGCTCGTCGGGCGCGGCAGGACGGAGACCGTCAGCATCATTATCGGCTACTCGACAATCATCGCCGGCTCGCTTCTGGCCATCCTCGTGGTGTCGGCATTCAGTTACTTCCTCACACGCGGTATCACCGTCCCCTTGCAGAAGGTGATGGAGCGATCCCGGCAAATCGCGGATGGAAATCTTACGCAAGAAAAGCTTACCATCACGACGAGTGACGAGATTGCCCAGTTGACGACGTTGTTCAACAATATGCAAGAGAATCTAAAGGATTTGACGAAACGAGCCAGTGGGGTGACGACTAGCCTTTCCACGGCTACGGCCCAGATCGCGACCGCTGCTCAGCAACAGGTTACAAGCCTTGCCGAGACCGGTACCGCCCTTAACGAAGTTACCACGACATCCGAGGAATTCAAGGCGACGATGCAGGAATTTGCGGACCGCGCTCGCGCCGTGCAGGAAGCGGCAGAAGAAACCACCAAGCGAACGCAAAGGGGACGAGAAATGTCCCAAGAATCCGCCGACAAGATCCAACGTGTTCGCAAGAACGCCCAGGAGGCTGGAGAAAGCGTCCTGCGCCTTGCCGAACAGATGCAGCGAATCGGTGACATCACCTCGTCGGTCAATGAAATTGCCGAGCAAACGAAGATGCTTGCCCTGAACGCTTCGATTGAGGCGGCCCGCGCCGGTGAAGGGGGGCGAGGATTCGCCGTGGTCGCGACCCAGGTTCGCGAACTCGCCAACCAATCCAAGGAGGCTGCAGGACGCATCGAGATATTGATCAATGAAACCCAGAAATCGATGCAGAACGTCGTCATCAAGATCGAGGATGGCAGTAGGCTGTCCACGGACTCCGAGGATGTCGTCCGCCAGGTGGCCCGCTTCTTCGAGGAAATTGCCCGCGCCATTGAGCAGACGACTGATGCCATGAAGCAAATTCACGCGGGTGCCCGCCAACAGGAAACCGGCGTCGGCGAGTTGGTTTCCAGCATCACCGAGATTGACAGCAGTTCCAAGGAATCTCTGGCTTCCGCTGAGCAGACGCAAAAGTCTATTGTGGCGATCAACTTGCAAGTTCAGACACTGAACGAAGCGATGGCAAGATTCAAGACTTGATCAATCGCACGAACCGACCATTGCTTGGAACGGTGCCATGCACGACCCCGTATTCGACATTTTCTGCGAAGAAGCCAGGGAACACCTGAGAGCCCTGGAGAAGGGCTTCCTCGACTTGGAACTGGCTGGTGCTTCCAGTGCGCGCCGAAGCCTGATTGATGCGCTGTTTCGCCACGCTCACAGTTTGAAGGGCGACTCTCGGGCAGTCGGCCTGACAATCTTGCAAAATGCTTCCCAGCAGCTCGAAGATATCCTGGACGCCGTGAGATCAACTCCCGAAATGGTGAATCGTGAGGTGATTGACCAGGGCTTGGCCCAATTGGACAAGATCCGGCAAGCGTTCGAAGTCTGGCAGCGTACGGTCACGACGGAGACCGTTCCAACCGAGTCCACGCAGAATCCCAAGAATGCGCCGCCTGAGGTAGCTGTGCCACCCGCGGGGTCGGAAGAATCTGGCAAAGCCGGACCAATGGCATTGCCGGAAGAAAGCTTCACCGTCCGCGTTCCTTCCGAGCGGCTGGATCGCATGCTTAACCTTGCGGGTGAGCTGCGCATCGTGCAACGATCCGGTCAGGATTTGAGCCAGCGTCTAACGGATCTGAATCGGTTCCTGTCGGACGTGCTCGAACGGTGCCAGCAACTGGAACATGTAATCGGCCAAGGCGTGGGAAAAGCGGATTCGCTGCATTTAGTCCGCACGGAGATTGGCAGTTTGCGCCCCCAACTTGAAGGTTGCCGAGACCAGGTTGGACGCATCGTTCGCTCCATGCGTACGAAACGCAACCGTGAGGATCTTCTACTCGAAACACTGGAAGCCGATATTCAGCAAGCACGCCTCTTGCCGTTGGTGATGCTGGCGGATTCGATGCGCCGCGCTATACGCGATCTTGGGCAGTCCCTTACCAAAGAAATCCGCTACGAGGTGGACGTCGGCAATGTTCTGCTCGATAAGGCGATTCTCGAAGCGCTGCGCGACCCGATGTTGCATCTGCTCCGCAATGCCGCCAGCCACGGCATCGAATCGCCGGAGGAACGCAAGCGGCTCGGTAAACCCCAGCAAGGCGTCATTCGTTTACAGGCGCGCCGTCACGGCAAGGACGTGCGCATTCTGATTTCCGACGACGGTGCCGGCGTCGCCTATGATCGAATCCGTGCTCGCGTCCGCCAGACCGAGGGGCTGAGTGAATCCGAATTGGGCGCCCTATCGGCGGCCGATCTAGTTCGTTACTTGTTCAAGCCTGGATTCACGACTGCTGATACGCGTGATCCGATTTCGGGCCGAGGAGTTGGGCTGGATGTTGTCCTTACCATCGTGCATCGTCTACATGGCAAGGTGGCGCTCGAATCAAGCTCGCCGCAAGGGACGACCTTTGCAATTACCGTTCCGGTTTCCATCTCGACTATTCGCATTGTCACGGTCCTTTGCGACGGCCAGTATTTCGGCATTCCAAGCAATCTCATCGAGACGACGGGACGCGCCCGCTCGACGGACCTTCGGCAACTGGAGAATTGCTCCGTCTTACCAATCAACGGCGAGCCGGTGCGCTGGGTCACGTTGATGACCCTGCTTGGAGGCCAGGCCCAGAAGACGATCGCCAACGGAATGCCGCGTCCATTTATTGTGATTCACCAGCAAGGACGGCCATTAGCGGTAGCGGTCGACGAGTTGGAGGAGGAATCGGAAGTCCTACTCAAGCCACTTGGTTTTCCGCTGAATGATCTGCCCAAGGTCGTGGGGGCGGCCGTTCGTCCCGACGGCTCGGTACAGATCGTGTTGGATCTTTCTAACCCCACAAAGCCGATTGCCGGCGCGGGCCGACCGATGCCTGAATCGAATCCGATTGGTCGAATCCTCGTAGTCGACGACTCTCCCACGACGCGTACAATTCTGCGGAACGTGCTATCCCTTGCGGGGTATTCCGTGAAGACAGCTTCCGACGGAATCGATGCTCTGGAGCGCCTCCGTGTAGAACCCGTTGACCTGGTGATATCGGACGTCGAAATGCCCCGCATGGATGGATTCGAATTGACGCGGCGGATCAAGGCCAAACTTCGGCTTCCCGTCATCCTGGTCACAGGATTGGAAAAAGAGGAGCATCGCCGGAAAGGACTTGAGGCCGGTGCGGACGCCTATGTGGTAAAGTCCACGTTTCAGGGGGACGGTTTGCTCACGATTGTCAAGCAGTTTGTGTGAGCATATTTGCCGGACGCGCGAGCAACGGGGTTCGTATGCGTCCCTTGCGCGTCCGGGAAACATGACTATTCGCCGAATAGGACGGGACGATGATTCGAGTCTTGTTGGTTGAGGATTCTGTCGTTCAGCGGGAGATCCTGCGCAGGATTCTCATTTCCGATCCTTCGTTCACGATCGTGGGGGAGGCCCACAATGGCAAGGCAGCGGTCCGCATGGTAGAGGATCTTCGGCCCGACGTTGTGCTCATGGACATTCATATGCCGGACATGAACGGGGTCGAGGCAACGCGCGAAATCATGCGTCGGTTTCCCGTGCCCATTGTCATCGCCAGCGCGACGCTGAAAAAGCACGACATCGACCTGGGACTGGAAGCGCTCAACGCGGGGGCGATTGCAGTGATTGCCAAGCCCGAAGGCGCGGTGCTGCTCAACCTGGAAAAAATTTCCGCCAAGCTGCGCGGTGAAATCGAGTCTGCGGCGCGCGTGCGTCTGAAGCCGGCCGTATCTCTTGGTCCTGAAAAGAAACGCGACCCATCGGGACGCCGGGGTCGGATCGAAGTAAACGCGGTCGAGGCGATCGGCATTTGCGCATCAACCGGGGGACCTGCCGTTCTCAACGAAATCCTCTCAGCCTTGCCTCGACCGTTCTCGATCCCGATTCTTCTCGTCCAGCACATAACTCAGGGCTTCGAAGAAAGCTTTGCCGACTGGCTGTCCAAGCGCAGCGGTCAATCCGTCAGCATCGCCTCGGACGGCCAGACGCTTGCACCAGGCGTATGGATGGCCCCCGGCGGCACGCATTTGACCCTGTCCAATGCCAAGTGTTTCGCGCTCTGCGCCCCCGAGCGGGGGGACATTCATTGCCCCTCGGGGAATCCTCTTTTCGTATCGCTGGCCAAGCGTCTGGCTCCCCGGGCCGCGGGCGTCTTGTTGACTGGCATGGGGGACGACGGAGCTGCGGGACTGCTGGAATTGAAACAGGCCGGCGGAACGACGATCAGCCAGGATGAAGCGTCGTCTTTTATCTGGGGCATGCCCAGAGCCGCCCAAGAGCTAAAGGCGTCTACCCACGAACTTGCTCCCCGCGAAATCGCTCAGGCAATGACGGAGATGAACCGAATCGCAACGCCCCACTAGTGCTCTGTCATTTGTCAGCTGATGGATGGTACACTCTTGGCTTGGATTCATGGAAGACCAATTTGCCAGGAGGGTGTCATGGAGAAGCGTTATCGCGTGACTTTGACGGGTGAGGAACGGCAAGGTTTGCAGAAGATGGTTTCGACCGGCAAGGCGTCGGCTCGAAAGTTGATGCGTGCCCGGGTGCTGTTGCTGGCGGATCAAGCCGAGGGTGGGCCCGGCAAATCGGATCCGGAGATCTGCGACGCCGTTGGTTGTGGTCGGGCCACGGTGGAACGCGTACGCAAGCAGTTTGTCGAAGAAGGCTTGGAAGCGGTTTTGCAGCCCAAGCCAAGCAACCGTGTCTATGAAAAAAAGATGGATGGACGCATGGAAGCGCATCTGATTACGACGGCCTGTGGCGCTCCGCCCGAAGGCCGGTCGCGTTGGACGTTGCGGTTGTTGGGGGATCAGATGGTGATCTTGGGACATGTGGACTCGTTGTCCCACGAAACGGTGCGGCGCACGCTTAAAAAAACTTGGCTCATCCGGGTTTCTTGTGGGTGATTTTCTCCGAAGAACCACCTATGGCGCATCGATTCGGCGTGGAAAATCACGGGGTTTCCAGGTCCTCAGG
>DASRSQ010000440.1:0-9161 GCA_035656475.1 Gemmataceae bacterium
TCGGACGCCGGACCCATTGAAGCTTGATCGCGTCGTCTGCATCAACCTGGACCGGCGACATAACCGGCGTTCTCGGACGCCGGACCCATTGAAGCGACAAGCGGGGGGCCGACCTGTTCCCCGTCCGCGACCAGGGCATAACCGGCGTTCTCGGACGCCGGACCCATTGAAGCAATGAGTGCGTCCTCGGTCTCGTCACTGAGCTCGACCATAACCGGCGTTCTCGGACGCCGGACCCATTGAAGCTTGCTCAGGTGGGTGCGAAGTTCGTCCCCCGTGGGGCATAACCGGCGTTCTCGGACGCCGGACCCATTGAAGCCTCAAGGATATGCGACCCCAACTCCGCCACCTGTGCATAACCGGCGTTCTCGGACGCCGGACCCATTGAAGCCTGTTTCCGGTACAACGACCCCTTCCCGGACACGTCACCATAACCGGCGTTCTCGGACGCCGGACCCATTGAAGCCGGTACTACGCCCCGGACGGCACCGACCCGCACGACCATAACCGGCGTTCTCGGACGCCGGACCCATTGAAGCGGGACTACCACGGCGGTCCCGCCCACCACGGTCACCATAACCGGCGTTCTCGGACGCCGGACCCATTGAAGCCAGTACATCTCGACGCAGTACAAAAACTTGCTGTCCTGCATAACCGGCGTTCTCGGACGCCGGACCCATTGAAGCATTCGAGGACTGTAGAGCCGCTGCGACAGCCATGACCATAACCGGCGTTCTCGGACGCCGGACCCATTGAAGCTATCACGGCCAACCTCACCGTCGGGGCGACCGATTCGACATAACCGGCGTTCTCGGACGCCGGACCCATTGAAGCTCGAGGAACGCATGGCGCCTGGCAAGCACGCTGGGCCCATAACCGGCGTTCTCGGACGCCGGACCCATTGAAGCGAGGCCGCGCGGCGCATCAACATCGCGACCAACAACCATAACCGGCGTTCTCGGACGCCGGACCCATTGAAGCGTGAATGGATCGCAGCAAGCAACTACTGTTTCTCGCATAACCGGCGTTCTCGGACGCCGGACCCATTGAAGCGAATCCTTGCCGCGCGCCTCGAGCATTTGCATTCTTTCGATGTGCCCGAACTGCGCGAGCCGCTGGCCGAGTGCTTCGAACCAGTCAGAATGAGCATTTGCATTCTTTCGATATGCAGACGTCACTTAACGTACGGATGATCGATCAAGATGAGCGAATCTCACTGGTTTTCTCCGCAACCGCCGTCGGCGCGCCATGACTAAACGTGCGCGTCCCGAAATGATGGATGAACAGATCGCGTGCACATGCCAGCGTGTAGCCCGCCTGCCTTGCCTTCGTGCTGAGAATATCCGTGTCGAACAGGCTCAGATCGGTCCACTTGTCGAGCTCATGCCCGATACGTTGCAGGACCTCGCGCTTGATCAGCAAACAGAAACCGCCGAGGCGGTCCGTCTGCATCCATTTGCCCTTTGTCTTCGCCCGATGCTCGCGCGCGAAGGCGTGCATCGGCTCGACGTCCAGCAGCGTTTCCGGCTGCGCGAATTGCCGCGCTGACTTGGCGCGTTTCGGCTTCACGCGGTACGGCACCGTCTCGACGAGCTGTGGCGGGGCGGCGTAGTTGGACATGGGGCCGACCAGGCCGATGTTCGGCGAGATTCCCGACAGGTTCGTCAGCAGATCGAGCCAGCCTTCCGTGACGACGGTGTCGTTGTTAAGCAAAACCACGTACTCGCCTCTTGCGGTGGTGATCGCCTCCTTGCAGACCTCGGCGATGCCGAGGTCGGTCGGCGTGCGGATGATCTCGACGCGGAAGGCGCTGGCGGCTTTCACGCCGGCAAGGTAGTCGGCGGTGCCATCCAGCGATCCGATGTCGAGGAAGATCAGCTCGAATGGCGGGCGACTGTACCGCAGCACGCTTGGCACGCACAGCTTCGTGTATTCGATCATGCCGCAGCATGGGATCAGGATCGACACCAGCGAGGTCGATGCCACTGCGACTTTTTCCGAGCCTGCGTTCAATCGGTCAACCATTGCTTCCCTCAGGTTCCGGCTTCGGCGGAGCGGACTCGTCCTTCTTGGCGAATCGGCTCACCAGGTTGATCAGCAATAGATATTCTTGCCTATGCCGCAGGCCGACGAGTTGCATCACCTCGGTCAGCTTGTCGAGCAGACGCTTGCCATATTGTCCGGTCTTGTCGAGCGCCAGGGCGTCCGCGATGATCGACAGCGCCGCCGGGAAGTTGTGCTCGCGCACATGGCACCATGCGAGATTGTACCGCGCTCGTACATCCGACTCGTTGACCTCCAGCGCCTTCGTGTACGCGGAGCGGGCCTCCTCGACGCGGCCGTAGCCGAACAGGCCATCGCCGAGCGTGTTCCAGAGTTCGGCCGAGCAGCGCGGATTGAGCGCGAGGGCTTGCTTCGCCATTTCGATGCCGGCCTTCGCATCGTGCCAGGAGAAGGTCAGGAACATCGCCATCTCGTTCATCAGCACCCAATTGCTCGGTTGACGTTCGAGCGCTTCGGCATAGAACGACGACGCCAACTCGAAACGACCGGCATTGGCAAACGCGCGAGCGAGCTGGATCGGCTCATGCAGGTGGTCATAGGTAGTTTTGCTGAACTGCTCCCAGAACTTCACGATCAGGTCAGTGCTGCGGCGTCGGCACAACAGCCGCGTGTGGATGCCGCCCTCCTCCGATTGCGGCTCGATCCACACGGCGCCGTCCTTCTGCTCGAAATACGCCTTCAGCAACGGGAAGTTGACGCCGACGAAGGTGGCTAGGCTGAAGCGCTGGTGTTCGAACTCGTCATCGCGCGAGGTCTGGGTTTGGCCATAGTCGTTGATGAGGATGAAGCCATCGTCGGCGATGAGATCGAGCAGGCGTTCGAGCGAGTGGATGGCGCCGTGACTGAGCAGGAAGCGATTGGTGATCGGCTTGGCGTAAGCGATGCCGAAGGCGCTGTAGGGGATTTTGCTGGCATCGACCGGCCGATAATCGTATTCGGACGCGAACAGGCCATAGACTTCGAGCAACTCCTGCATGGCCGCCGGCGTGCGAGTTTTGGCACGCTCCTTGAGTTGCTCGACGGTCATATCGGTGAATTCACTTAGCTCGACATTGCGGGCAACGCAAGTGCGGACATGCAACTCCTTGACCTGGCCGTCGGCGAACTGCAAAACCGACGCGGGCAGGCAATCGAGCAGGTAGTTGAGAAAGACGGCACGGAAGGGGCGTGTCTGCTCGCGGAATGCAACGTCGAAGGGCAACGTCTGGTCCGGACACATCGCATCGACGACGCGCAGGCGATAGCGGCCCGGATGATTGCCGAGCACGCCGTGCCGGGCGACGTCCATGAGCATGCGCTCGGAGCGATCGGCCGCGACGTAGGTGAGGCGTTCGTAGTAGTCCTTGCGCTGCGTTTCGCAGAGCGACTGGAAATGATCGAGAAAGAAGCGAGCAAAGAGCCCGACGCCGATGCCAAGTTCGAGGACGTGAATGTCCGGTTCGAGTGTGCCGGCCTTGTCCGCTTCGAGCAGGGACGCGAAGAAGACCTCGGCCGCGTTGCGCGAAAGATTGCCATCGTTGTTGACGACGAATGGCACCGGAGACGCATCGGAGATAAACGCTTTGTTGCCGCGATCTTTGAGGTATTGCTGGCCCAGCTCCCACTCGAGAGATTCGGCGAGGGGAACGAAGTCCTGGATGATGGGGCGCGCGGATCGAGCCTCAGCAAAGATCTTAATACTGGCCAAGTCGCTGGCGTGCCAATCAGGCCTCGATATCATTCCAAACCCTAGACGTTATTCATCATTTGATGCGGATTTCACTAGCGGAGCATTTTTATCGGCTAGGAACTAATATCGTGACGGTAAAAATACTTTACGCCCGGTTGCCACGTCATTCTTGCAATCGCTGCAACGTACGAGAACACATCGCTTAAGTTATTATCGGCAACCATCTGTCCATGCTGGATCGGGCAATCGGTTCCACTAAACACAGAAAGGATTTGAGGCTGCCGAAACAAAACCACTTTGCGTCGCTCCCTATTGGCGATCACTGAATTAGTGACCAATTCTTTGGTAATATCTCCTGCAAACACGATATTTCCTCGATAATAGTAGTGGGGAGGCGTGCAACGGCTTTCAGCCTCACTGAGCACATTCAGAATGTCGTCTTGGCAACACTCGATATCATCATACCCTCCCATCAGGCGCATTGACAACAAGACTTGCGCGCAAACCTCAGGATCGTCGCCATATTGCTCCGTCAGACACCGAAGAAGTGGAATTGCACTACCAGACAACGTCTCTCCAAGTCGAAAAATGATTCGGTGCAGCTCTTCTGGATTGGCAATTGTGTCAAATGCCGAAGCAAACCATTCCACTTGCTGGTGACTACACGCGTGCGCAAACAACTGGTGGCTATACTGCCGTAGATCGTAGTCTGTGTGCGTCAAATAAGAACGAAGTTCGGCGGTCTTTGAAAAATCTCCCGCTTTAAGCGATTCAAGAATGTTGCACAAGACAGATAGGGCACCGCATTCCTTTGATGCGTATTGTCCCATCGCTCCGTAAAAGCAAGCTCGGTACGGAGACTGACCAAATAGTGCGCTCATTCTCTAACTCCCGTTTGCCTTTGCCATCGCCCCACTGAATTCCAAAAATCTGTCGCTACCGTATGTCTTGGATTACGCCCAAATTGAAAAATACCTCCCGGCTCGTCCTGGAAGATCCAAAGGACACGTGCGTTGGGGTTTCCATATTGTCGATAGAACGTCAAATCGAGACCGGGATCCGCACCTAGCAATCCACTGCGAGTAATACGTGCTTCTCCAGTGAAAGTCAATCCACCAGGACCCGGAAGCCCTGGGCCGCCATGCATCAAAGGATGGACGTGGTGCCCGAGCAAGCCAGAATCAGTGAAGAGAGCTCGTTCGGCAGCGAGCGCGTCTCCCGTGACAATCCGAAACGGTGTGGTATCGGGATTCGGAAAGAAAGCAGGGTCGCGTTGGAAAAGAGATCTAGCTTGACCATAGTAAGGGCCAAGATAGGCCATGCCAGGATTAGCCGGAGGTGGCAGGAGCGCTGTCACACCAGGGGTGGTAGGGACAAGTCCAGTTCCACCAGTAGTGGCCGGAACAAGTGAGGTTATGCGGGGGGCAAAGGGAACTAGGGCGGTGCCAGAACTTGCTACGGGACCGCCCATTATTCGGACCGGCGTGGTCTCGCCGGGCATCCTCACCAATCCTTGCCAAGCAGATCCACCCCCGACTCGTGGCTCAAAAATTAGTGCTATGGTCGGTCGCGACATGGACATCGCTGTAGCCATGCCGGAGGTGGTAGGCGCAAGCCCAGTTGCACCCGTGGTCAAGGGGACAAGTGCGGTGGTGCCTGGAGTCAAAGGAACAAGGGCCGCGCCAGGAGTAGCTAGGGGGCCGCCCATAAGCCGGACGGGTGTGGTCTCCCCAGGCATTATGACCAAACCTTGCCAAGTAGCCCCACCTCCGACACGGGGTTCAAGAATATATGCCAATCCAGGCTGTGATAGGGCAGAACTACCGGAGGTAAGTTGACTTGGCGACGGCGCTCCCATCTTGCCACTTGTTGCAAATCCGACGGTTTTCGTAATCGCAACCTGAGTGAGAACTGCTCCAGCTAGATAAAAGGGATCATTTTCCGCCTTCTCGACGATTCCTTCTACCGTTTGGATGGGACTGACCATCAACTGCACAGTTCCGATGACTGCCGGGTACATCTTCGCGGTATCGTAAGCAGCTTCGGCCCCCCCCCGGGTGAAACGGACTGTGGGGAACTTCTGGATTAGACTATTGTGGCGGTCCACGGCACCCGGCGAGGAAACTCCATACCATTGCATTGCCGCTATTTGGTAATTAAGCGGTAAATCAGATACCGATCCGGTTAGGCCCTCTTGGCTCATCACGATCGGATTATGACAGGCAATACATCGAACACGAACTAGTGGAATGTATTCTTTTGGCTTTGAATACGGCAAGTCATCTTGTGTTGGTTGATTCTTACTGAGCGAAGAAGGAGGTACCGGTATTACTCCGGGAGGCGGAAGCGCCGAATCAATTGCCTTGAATGGATTGGAAGGACCATCGCTCTTTGGGAGCTCTATGGTGCCGGATTTGTGCTGCTCGAAAAACTGGTTCCAATTAGGCATGGATCCGAAATACGCATTTGCGGCAGCCTGCACGTCGCTTAGCTTGGCATAGTCCAGCCCTCTAAGAACGTGATTTCCTCGCTTCAGGCCGATGTAGACCCGATTACCGAAAAACGGCTGATAATAAACGCCTCCGAATGAGTCGATAACTAGGCTGCTCAAACCCGATGGATCCGCGCCAACGGTAGGCCTATTATTCACATACCGATACAAATTCGAATCACCCGCATCAAAGCCGAGTGGGTCCTGACTGATCCAGCGACCTGCGGTCGCGTCGTACCAGCGGGCATGGTTGTTTTGCAGCTTGATTTCGTTGTCGAACGCGCGGCCCGTGTACGCGTACCAGCCGCGGTAGGTGGGATCCAATTCGCCGGCTTTGATGTTGCCGAAGCCGTCGTAGGCGATGGTGTCAACGACGGTGCCAGACGAATCGGCCACGTCGCGCACCGAACCCTGGCGATCGCTCAATGTGAAGTAGACGCCGGAGGGGTCGCTGGCGCCGGTCTGGTCGATGCGCGCGAGGGCCTGATCGACCTGGTCGCCGAAGATTTCGCGGGTTTGCAGCACGTTGGCGGCGTTGAGGACGGCCCAGGTGCTGAAGTTTTCGTTGCCGATCGGCGCGGGCAACGCCGGGTTCCAGCCGTTGACCGCAAACTTCGTCGTGGTCGTGCCGCTGCCGGTCGGCGTCACGTCGCGTTCGATCTCTTCGCCGAACACGTCGTACTTGTAGTCCACCGTCTCGGCCAGCACGCCGCTCGTGTTAAAGTGCTTGACCTCGGTCAGCTCGTTGGCGTTGTTGAAGGCATACGTCCACTTCTCGCTGGTACTGACGCTGTCCTTCTCAATGAGGTTGCCCTTGGGATCGTACGTGTAGTCCCAGGTGCCATCGGTGGTTAGTTGATTTCCCGTAGTCGGTGTGCTGCCGCCGGTATTGCGATTGCCGGCCGCGTCGTAGCCGTAGTTGCTGTAGACATAGGTCATGCTGCCGGACGGCAGGAAGCCGACCAGCGTCAATTGATTGGCGCCATCGTAGTTGAAGTAGGAGTAATCGCCGTTCTCGGTCTGCGTCGCGAGATTGCCGGCCGGATCGTAGGTATACGAATAATTCTCTATGATCGCGCTGGTGGAGTCGTAGCTGAGGATGCTGGTGGTCTGCTCATCGCCGTCGTAGGCGTACACGGTCGAGCCGACGAGCGCGGTGCCGGCCAGGTCGCTGTAGCGCGTCTCGGTTTCGATCTCATCCATCGGCGAGTAGGTGTAATCGACGCGCAGCTCCTCGCCCTGGCCGCTGTATTCGCGCGTCGTGAGGCGGTTCTCGAGGTCGTAGACGGAGGTCTGCGTGCCGCCGAAGGAGTCGATGACCTGGGTTTGGTTGCCGATGCCGTCGTAGGCGTAGTGGAGCGTGACGCCGAAGGGTTCGGCGACTTGCGTGGCCTGGCCGTCGTTGTCGTAGCTGAAGCTGTAGGTGCCGTTGTTGTTGCTGGCGGTGAGGAGTCGGCCAACGTCGTCGTAGGTTTTGTGCTGGGTGTCAACGGTCGCATGGCTCGGATCGTACCAGACCTGCTGTGTCTGGCGATTGTCGGCGTCGTAGCTGTAGACGATGCTGCCGCCGTCGGCCTGGATCGTCTGCGTGAGATTGCCGACCGCATCATAGGATTGCGTGGTGGTGCCGGCGGAGGTCGAGACGGTCTGCGTGAGCTGGTCCATCGCATCGTAGGCCATCGTCGTCGTGTTGGCATCCGGATCGATGACGGCGGTGCGATTGCCGGCCGCGTCGTAGAGGAATTGCGTGGTGTTGCCGGCGCCGTCGACGGTCGCGGTCACCTGGCCGATGGCGTCGTATTTGGTCAGCGACGTGAAGCCATTGCCATCGACATTCGAGGTAACGCGGCCATCCGCGTCGTAGAGTTGTTTGCTCGTGTGGCCATTGCCATCGATCGATGAGGTGGGCCGATTGGCGGCGTCGTAGTTGGTGTAGGACGCGAAGCCGGCGGCATCGAAGACCTCGGTAGTGTTGCCGACGGCGTCGTAGGATTGTAACGTCGTGAAGCCGTGCACATCGACGGATTGAGTGAGTTGGCCGTTGGCGTCATACGCCATGCTGGCGGTGCGGCCGAGATTGTCGATGAACTGCGTGAGGCGATTGTCGGCGTCGTACGAGTTTTGGGTGGTGTGTCCATTGCCGTCGATGGAGACGGTGACGTTGCCGACCGCATCGTATTGTTGGAAGGAAGTGACGCCGTTGGCATCGACGGTCGCCGTTGCTTGGCCGACGGCATCGTAGAGCGTGAAGGAAGTCTTGCCGGTCGCATCGACCATCGCGGTAACGCGACCGTTGGCATCGAAGTCGGTGTAGGAAGTTTTACCGAGCGCATCGACGGTTGCGGTGATCTGGCCGACGCCGTCATAGAAGGTGAACGAGGTGTGCCCGTTGGCATCGACCGTGGCCGTCGGTTGGCCGAGCGCGTCATAAAGCATGAACGAGGTGTGGCCATTGGCGTCTACCATGGCGGTGGCACGCCAGTCGGCGTCGTAGTCGATGAACGATGTCTTGCCGTTCGCGTCAACGCTGGCGGTGACCTGGCCCACGCCATCGTAGAAGGTGAACGACGTGTGGCCGTTCGCGTCGATGCTCGCCGTCGCCTGACCATTGGCGTCGTAACTGGTGAACGACGTTTTGCCGTTCGCATCGACCATCGCCGTCATGCGGCCGGCGGCGTCGTAGTCCATGAACGAGGTCTTGCCGAGCGCATCGACGCTCGCGGTGACCTGGCCTATTGCATCGTAGATCGTGAACGACGTGTGGCCATTCGCATCGACGCTTGCCGTGGTTTGGCCGACGGCGTCGTAGAGCGTGAACGAAGTATGCGCGTTGGCATCGACGGTTGCGGTGACCTGGCCGTTGGCGTCGAAATAGGTGTGCGCCGTTTTGCTGAGCGCATCGACCGTCGCGGTCACCTGACCGTTGGCGTCGTAGTC
>DASRSQ010000441.1:0-10978 GCA_035656475.1 Gemmataceae bacterium
CAAGGGATCAGCGACCTGGATCAGGTTGCGATCCTGCAACAGCACGCCGAGCGGCACGACTGCCGCGCCGGCCTGGCTGGCGCTGAGTGCGGGAAGCTTGTCGACTTTCTCGAG
The DNA here is from genome assembly GCA_035656475.1 of Gemmataceae bacterium. Lineage (GTDB taxonomy): Bacteria > Planctomycetota > Planctomycetia > Gemmatales > Gemmataceae > SIAQ01. Next base: position 115 of record DASRSQ010000441.1, read on the forward strand.
AAAGGTGATGTCGCCGCTCTGCGCCTCCTGAAGCGGGCGTGCCGCCTGGATGACCGCGTTCGCGTCTCCGACGACGGTGCCGTTCACGAGCTGCGCCAGTTGACCAAGGGTCGCGGTCACGGCAGAGTCCTTTCTTCCATGAATGCCGATATGCAAGTGCGCTCTAATGGAAGTGTGGATGATAAGAAAGGCGCAGAATCAAGGCAAGCGGAGTTTGCCTCAACTCGTGCATCTTGGTTTGTTGCACAAGCCCGACGCGTAAGCGAGGCTCGCAGGTTACCTCGCTTACGCGTCGGGCTTGTGCATCGATGGCGTAATCACTTGCCGCTGCCGACAAGCCAGGCGACGCCCGGCTTCACCCAGCCGGAGTGCCAGGTGTGCGGCGACTTCTTCTCGTCGCGGTACTCGTGCGGAATGCCCAGACGCTGCATCAGAGTTTGCATGTCGGTGTGGTGCGAGCGGAAGTTGTCGTAGCCCAGAATCGCCAGTCGCGGCGGTTTGCCCAGATCCTTGGCACGCTGCTCCATCAGCTTGGTCAGGCGATATTTCTCGAAATTCTCCTGATTGCCATAGATGCCATCCATGCCGAAGCGATTCGGAGCGGCCATCATGAATGGCGCATCCCAGGCGGCGGCCTTGGCGAAGACATCCGGATGGCGCAGCAACAAGGAGAAGGCGCCGTAGCCCGACTTGCTGAAACCGAGGAGCAATCGGCCGGCGCGGCCCTTGATGACGGGATAATGCTGCTCGATGAACGGCAGTACGACCTTGAGGATGTACGTCTCCTGGCGGATCTTCGGATCGGTCGGATGGTCGGCATACCAGGGCAGAAGGCTGAAGGTGATCTCGACGCAGATGACGCCGAACTTGTTGTGAAGGTCCCGTTTCTTGATCTCGACGAGGCCATTGCCGTATTGCTTGCCGTTGCCGGCTTCGACGGGCAGGACGTAGACGACGGGATAGCGTTTGCCGGGCTCCATCTGATCGGGGACGAGAACCTTGATCTCGGTCACGCCCCCTTGATACTCCGACATGACGCGATGGCAGCGAAAGCCATTCTCGTCAACGCGCGGCTTCGTGTCGACATCAGCGCGAGCCAGCGGCGGAAGCGCCAGCAGCGCGACGCAGACGATCAATGCTCGCATGGCGAGGATTCCTTCTTGCGCAGCCGTGATGAGACAGCGAACGCCGCCGCCACGCCACCGAGGACGGTGACGGCAATGACGACTTGCAACCAGGGGAAGCGCGTGAATTCTTCGCGCGTCGGCCCATCGCTGATGACGACCGAAGCCGGCGCCTGGGCCGCCGCTGCGGGGACGGTGAACGCGGTTTTGGTGCGATGTCCCGCGCCAGCGTCGGCACGCACCTGGTATTGCCCCGGCGCTGGTGTCGCGAAAGTGCAGCGGCCCTTTTCGTCGGTCACGCCGCTGAGCGTGACCTTCTCGTCAGCGTCCAGCACCTGGATCTTCGCATTGGTGGCAGGCGTGTTGTCGTCGTAGTAGACCTCGACTTCCACCTTCGCGCCGTTCAGCTTGCAAGACACGCCGACCGCGTGCGCGAACGCATTGGCCGGCAGACAGGTCAGCATCAAAACAGGTAGCACGCACACACCCAAAAGTCGGAACATGATGATCTCGCTTGTTTCTTTGGTGATACCACGTGTGCACCATCGCCGCAAGGGGCAAGGTGCGCTCCCTCACGGTCGCGGCTCGTCAGGTACAGGCGCTTTTTGCAAGTGTTGATTGATTGTCGGCCCGCCTTGCCATACATTCATTCCGTCTGCCAGGGATTATCACAAGCGGAGCGATCGATCATGCTTGCTGGCCTTCGTTGTCTTGGCGTCGCATTGGTGTTTGCGGGGGCATTCGGCAGCTTGCACGCGCAAGAGGTGCCGAAGCTGAAGTTCAACGAGGTCGCCGAGATTGCGCCGGGCGTCTTCTTCCGCTATTCCGACATCCGCGTGCCGTTCGACATCGCGACCTTCGGCGGCTCCAACAATATCTGGGTCGTGTTCGAGGACTACGTACTCGTCTACGACGCCAACTTCCCGAAGGAAGCCGGCGATGTCATCGCCGCCATACGGAAAACCACCGATAAGCCGATTCGCTACGTCGTCGACTCGCATCATCACGGCGACCACGCCTACGGCAACGCCGTCTTCGCCAAGGCCGGCGCGACGGTGGTCGCCTCCGCGAACTGTGCCCGCCTGTTACGCATCAATGGGCCGCAAGAGTTCGCCGAGGCCGGCAAGGGGAAGACGGGGCGCAAGGACATTGCCGACAGCTACCTCAAGGTGCCGGACCTGATCTTCGATCAGAAACTTGTCTTCTCCGACAGCAAACAGCATGTCGAGCTGCACTTCTTCGGCCATGCCCACACCGCCGGTGATTGCATGCTGTATATGCCGAAGCACAAGATTCTCTGCACCGGCGATGCCTGCACCAATGGCCCGTTCAACTACATGGGGCACTCCGACAGCGCCTCGTGGATCCGCGTTCTCGAAAAAGCGCAGCAGCTCGATGTCAAGATCGTCTGCCCCGGCCATGGTCCGGTCACGACCAAGGACGTGCTCGGCAAGCAGAGACGCTACTTCGTCGAGCTGCGCGAGCATGTCAAGAAGGGCATTGAAGCCGGCAAGGAGTTCGAGGACATCCTCAAGAGCATCGACATGCCCTGGCACAAGGAATGGACGAAGATGGAGGCCCGCGACCGCAAGGACGAGGCTAGGCACGTCTTCGACGAATTCACCGGCCGTACCATGTCCTGGGACTTGGTCGAGGACTTCGGCATCTACGAAGGCCCGTCGCCAACGAAGAAGGATTTCGGCTGGAAGGCGCCGAAGAAGATCGTCGTCCCCGCCGTCATGCCGGCGAAGCTCGCGGAGCTGAAGCGCATCGCGCCGGAGGTCTTCTTCATTCCGGTGAAGACCGCCGATGAGGCGGCGCGCGAAGCGGCCGGCGCCGATGCGGTGATCGGATTCTGCACCGGCGAGATCGCGAAGTCGAAGAGCGTGCGCTGGATCCAGATTGGCCACGCGGGGGTCGAGAAGGACCTGGTGCCGGAGCTGGTCAACAGCGACATTTGTGTCACGAACCTGCAACGCCTGCACGGGCCGAACGTCGCCGACACGGCGATGGCGCTATTGCTGGCCCAGACGCGCGGCCTGGCGCCGGAGCTGCACAAATCAACCGCTGGCCCGGCCCACTGGAAGAAGCTGAAAGATGCAGCGAAGGCCCAGGAACTGCACGGCAAGACGATGCTGATCGTCGGCCTCGGCGGCATCGGCACGCAGATCGCGCGCCGGGCCGAGGCCTTCGGCATGCGCGTCATGGCCATCGATCCGAACAGCGCGATCGTGAAGCCGGCGTTCGTGTTCAGCCTGGAGCCGCCCGCAAAGATGATGGAGCGCATCGGCCAGGCCGACGTCGTGGTGCTGGCGTGTCCGTTGACGAAGGAGACGAAGGGGATGTTCGGCGCCGCCCAGTTCGCGGCGATGAAGAAATCGGCCCACTTCATCAACATCGCCCGCGGCGGTTTGGTCGATACCCAGGCATTGCTGGACGCGCTCAAGAAGGGGAGCATCGCTGGCGCCGGCCTGGATGTGACCGATCCGGAGCCATTGCCCGATAGCAGTCCATTGTGGACGATGTCGAACGTCGTGATCAGCCCGCACCTGGGCGGTCAATCGGACGGCGCTCGCGATCGCCAATGGCGTCTGTTCCGCGAGAACGTCCGCCGGTTTGTCGCCGGCGAGCCGTTGCTGTGCGTGGTGAACAAGCAGAAGGGATTTTGACGTCGATCAGGACGGAGGCGGGACATCGGCCTTGATCGCAGTGTCGCTGACCGGCGGATCCGGCATCTGCGATATTTCTGCATTGGCCGATGGATCTACGCCTGGCCTGGCATCCGGCGCCATTGATGCTTCTGGATTAGCTGGCGGAAACGGGCGCACCGCCATCCAGAGGGCCAGTAGGCTCAGCAGCGCAAAAACGCCGACCACCGCCCACGCCCACATTCCTCGGTCGTGGGCATCACGCACCACCTGCGGCCCTAACATTTTGGCGGCTCCAGCAACGGGAGTCCCAATAAGCTGGGCAACCCAGCCACCGGCGATGGCCATGCCTAGTAACCCAACTCCCTGGATGCCATAAACAATTCGGAGTCCGTCATAGCACTTGGAGCAAACCCCGCTGAAGTGTTGCGGACAAAAGAACTTCCCGCATGCGGTACATGCCCCGGTCGCCTGAGCGCCGCACTTCTGGCGGGCCATTCCCGGCGGAAACGCAACATTTGTCGTGGGCGGAACGGATTCACTCATGGCATTATTACCGCAGATCGCAGTCAGATTGGTCTCGAATCGACACGGTCCAGGTCAAAATTCCTTCCGCTCGATGATCTTGCCGCCTTCCTTCTCGATGGCAGAAACGGTGGCGTCCATCAGCTCCTCGGCTTGTTGTTTCACCTTGCGGACGCCGCCGGCGCCGGAGAGCCAGGGGGAATTCGATTCCACCACCAGCTCGTTTGCATCGGGATAGGTCTCGACGCTGACCTCCAGCACGCAGCGCGGCGCGAGGGCGCCGGCCAGCACGCCGACGATCATGTTTCCCTTTGACGCGGTGAATCGCTTGCAATTTTCCGTGAGCGGCGTCAGCGAATAGCCGCGATCCTGGGCCAGTCGCCAGGCGAGCTTCAGGCACAGGTGCGGGTCCATGTTCGTCAGCAGTTTCAGGCCCATGTCCGTTCCTCGTTTTTCTCCATCATACGTATTTCGCTCGGTCGCGCGAATTCTTCGCAACTTGGATGCCGACGAACGCCGGGCTTGACAAATCGATACTTGTCGGCAATATCGGCGGCCAACGTGAAGGAATCTTTTCAGTTCTCGCCAGAAGGACAGGGCAAAGCTGAGGCAGGTGGGACATGCGCAAGCGGTTTCTGCTGGCAATCACGATCGCGCTGGTCGTTGTCGGGCCATTGGCCGCCCAACCGGCGCCCGAGTACATTCCGGCCCCGCCCGCGTTTCCCGGCCAGCCGGCCCCTCCATTTGCCGGGCCGATGCTGCCTGCCGATCCTGTTGCGGTAATGCCGAACCCAGTTGTGCTGCGGCCGGCGTTCGATCCGGACGCGTATCGCATCTGGGTGCGCGCCGAGGCCCTCGTGTGGTGGGTCAAGAACGCGCCGATGCCGATCGCCGTGACCGCATCGGATGATCCGGTCAACAATCCCGGCGGCACGCTGCTCAATGTTAATGGCAACTACGGCGCCTTCTCCGGCTTTCGCTTCGCCTTCGGCGGCTGGCTGGATACCAACAACACGCTCGGCATCGAAACCGCCATCTTCACGACCGAACAGCGCACGCATCGCTTCTTCGCCAACTCCGACGCCAATGGCAGCCCGACGATCGCCTTCCCCTTCAACAGCACGACGCCGGGCAACGAGGGGTCGTTCATCCTGCCGATCTCCACGCCCGGCCAGTTTAGCGGCAGCATTCAGGTCGCTTCGTCGCTGTCGCTGTGGGGCGCCGAGCTGAACGGGCTCGTGTGCATCGCCCGCACGCCGAACCTGGAATTCTCGGTGCTTGCGGGCTTTCGCTACCTCGAACTGCAGGAAACCCTGTCGATCCGCAGCGATTCAGAGTCGCTCCTGGACGGCACCCTCACCAGCTTTCGCGACACCTTCAGCACGCACAATTACTTCTACGGCGGCCAGGTCGGCGCTCGCCTCGGCTGGCGCCGCGACCGGCTCAGCTTCGACATCACCGGCAAACTCGCCGTCGGCGGCACGCATGAGGTGCTGAACGTTCAGGGCAACACGGCTCAGTTTCCTGGCAACTCGTTCGTGCCCAACGTTTATCCCGGCGGCTTCTTCGCGGAACCGAGCAACATGGGCCGCACGACCGGCGGCCAGTTCGCCGTCGTGCCATCGGTAGAGCTGAAGTTTGGCTACGCCCTGACGCCGTTCTGGAAGCTCTACGTCGGTTACGATTTCTTGTACTGGAACCAGGTGGTCCGCCCGGGCAGTAACGTGGACACCAATCTAAACCTTAATCAAAACCCGATTGTGGGCAACGGCACGCTCGCCGGCCCCGTCTCCCCCGCACCTCTCTTCAACCGCACCGACTTCTGGGCTCAGGGCATCAACGTCGGACTCGAATTCCGTTACTAGATTTCAAGTATTTGAGGACTACCTAAATCAAGTGGCTAACGAGTCAGTGGCCGTAGGCTGGGTCGAGCAACCTTAGGCCTGTCGAGCAACGCGAGACCTACCGAAGCGCCGGTAGGCAGCTCCAGATCATTTCTTGCGCAGCCGATAGCAGCCCGACCGTTCGAGAGGGACGCGTTCGAAGGAATCGTCGAGGTTCATCGTGGTTTCCGCGCCGCCGAGGAAGAACCATCCGTCGACGCGTAGCACCTGGCGTATCTTGTGCAGGATGGCTTTCTTGGTGGCGACATCGAAATAGATCAGCACGTTGCGCAGGAAGATGATGTCAGCCGGCGCGATGTTCCAGGCAGCGTCGAGCAGGTTAAGCTGGCGGAATTCCACGAGGCGACGCACTTCGTCCTTGATCACCCATTCGGTTCCCTGATGTGAGAAATACTTGCTCAGCAGCGGCGTCGGCAGGCCGCGATTGACCTCCAGCTGGCTGTAACGAGCCGCACGGGCCCGGGCAAGCACGTCGGTCGAGAGATCGGTGGCGACGATGCTGATGTTCCAGTCTGCACAGGCAGGGAAATGCTCGCGCAACACGATCGCGATCGTGTAAGGCTCCTGCCCGGTGGACGAGGCGCCGCACCAGATGTGAAGCCGTCGCTCGGCCGCGCGACGTTGAATCAACTCCGGTAGCACCACGGTGCGCAGCGCCTCGAAGGGACTGTGGTCACGAAAGAACGACGTCTCATTCGTGGTCATCGCCTCGACTACTTTTTGATGCAGGCCGTTGAGCGTGGATTCTCGCATTTTGACGACGAGCTCGGCGATCGACGACAGGCCTTCATGGCGTGCGAGCGGAAGCAGCCGCGACTCGACCAGGTAGGTTTTTTCCGGTTCGAGCACGATGCCGGAGCGTTTTAGCACCAGGCTGCTGATGTAATCAAAATCCGAATGACCCAGTCCCACCGATCGCTCCTTGTGTTCAATTCACCTCGGACGCAACAGCTTGCAAGCTCCTGCGCGCTTCTTGGCGAATGGGCTCGATGTCCCGGGCGGACAGGCCGAGCACGGCGATGGTTGTGTCAAGATTGCGTGTACTGCGCGGAGAAAGCGTCGGCTTTTTGGCCCGCTCCTCCGCAGCGACTTCGTGTGCAATTTCATTGGCCAGATGAGTGACATGGCAGATGCCGTCGTCGCCCTCATCGGGCGCGTGATGAAAGATGATCCCTTTGACCAGGCAATCGGGGAGCTCCCAGTGCTGGGCGATGAGTCCTCCGACTTCGCCATGGTGCATGGACAGAATCTCGCGCTCGGCGCGGAAGGCTGGCTGGTGTCCGTCCTCACACGCACGCTCAAGCCAACTACGGGCGTCAGCGTCGAGAAAGCGTCCGAGGATCAGCTTGCCAATGTCGTGCAGCAGGCCGGCGGTGAACGCGAGATTGCCGTGCCATTTCGTCGAGCGTGCCTGAATCGCCTCGGCGGCAAAGGCGGCGGCGAGCGAATGCGTCCAGAAATCTTTCTCGGGGATGCCGTAGCCCGGAATGCGTTCGCCAATCAAAGTTCGCACGCAAGCGCTGATCACGAAGCCGGCGACCGTGCCGGTGCCGAGACGGACCAGAGCCTGATGGATGTTGCCGATGCGCGGTCCGCCGCCGCCGAACGCGGAGTTGGCGATCTTGAGCAGTTTCAGCGTCAGCGACGGATCGTACTCGATGACCTTGACGACCTCGCGAAAGTCAGCTTCCTCATTGGCCAGCAACGTCGTCAGGCGCATGGCGCTCTGGGGCAGCGGCGGCAAACCATTGGCGGCGCGCATCACCTCATTGTGATCCAGCGTCAGGCTCATGCGCCCCTCCTTGCCGGCTGTTCGGACCGGCCGCGCCGCACGCGCCGCACGATCTCGGCCGCAATGTCCCGCAAGGGCAATACCGCATCCGCGAGTCCCGCCCGCGCCACGAAGCCCGGCATGCCCCAGACGACGCTGCTCGCCTCGTCCTGGACAACGATCTGGCCGCCGACTTCGCGAATGCGTTCGCAGCCGCGCAGGCCATCCTGTCCCATGCCGGTGAGGATGACGCCAAGCGTGCCGGCGGCGTACACATCGACCACGGAGCGGAACAGCACATCGACCGCGGGCCGACATGAGTTCTCGGGGGCATCTTGATTTGTCGCAAGCAGCACACCCATGGCGCCACGCTTGACGGCCATGTGAAAATCGCCGGGAGCGACATAGGCCTGGCCGGGGCGTATCACCTCGCCGCGAATCCCTTCGCTAACCTTGAGCGACGATTGCGCGCTGAGCCGATCCGCGAGCAGGCGCGTGAACAGCGGCGGCATGTGTTGCACGATCACAATCGGCACTCCGAGATCCGCGGGTAGGTGCGGCAGCAAGATCGATAGCGCGTTTGGCCCACCGGTTGACACACCGATCGCCACGATGTCAACCCGTGCATCCAGGGGATCCGCTTTCTTCGACAGTGCGGCATCGAAAGTCGAGTTGGGCCGCAAGGGCGCGACTTCCGCCCGGCTGCACCACAGTTTGATCTTCGGAATGAGCTGGTCGCGCAGGCACTGCAGCGCTTCCTTGAAGCTACCGACGTTGGCCGGCTTGGTGACGTAGTCGTTCGCGCCGAGCGTCAGGGCGTCGATGGTCGTCGCGGCTCCGCGCAGCGTCATCGTGCTGAACATGATCACGGGGAGCGTGGGATAATGCTGGCGAATTGCGGACAAGGTCGCGAGCCCGTCCATCTCCGGCATCTCGACATCCAGCGTGACGATATCCGGATTCACCTGCGGGATCTTCGCCAGGGCGATGCGTCCATTCGCGGCAGCGCCGGCGACCTCCAGCGCGGGATCGGCCGCGATGGCATCGCTCACCATGCGGCGAACCACCACGGCATCATCCACGACCAGCACGCGAATCTTGCCCATCGCCGGTCACCTCAAGGTAGTCCATGGAATGAGCGATGATGCGACATTGGCAGCCGACGCAAAGCGATCCGCGGGTTTCTTGGCATGCAGCTTTTCCACGATCTCCGCCATTGCCGGCGGGATTGCCGGATTGAGCTTGCGAATCGGCATCGGCGTCTGCTCCACGACGGCGCAGAGCAAACCCGACAGCGACGGGGCGTTGAAGGGCAACGTGCTCGTGCACAGCGTGTAGAGCACGCTGCCCAGGCTGAACAAGTCAGAGGCGGGCGTCAACGGCTTGCCATCGACTTGTTCCGGCGACATGAAATTCGGCGTGCCAAGCAGCAAGCCCGGCTGCGACAGATTGGAATCCTGATCCAGTGCCCGCGCCAGGCCAAAGTCGGCGATGCGCGTGTGCAGCGAATCGCGCTCAACCAGGATATTGGCCGGCTTGACGTCGCGATGGACCAGGCGCGCTTCATGAGCCGCGGCGAGCCCCAACGCCACCTGCCGGCTGATCCGCGCGATCTCGCCGATGCTGAACGTGTGGCCGCCATTGATCATGTCTTCCAGTGACTGCCCCGGCACGAATTCCATCACCAGGATCGGCAGGCCATCCATCTCATGCACTGCATGAATGGCAACGACATTTTCGTGACGCAGCGCCGCCGCGAAGCGTGCCTCGAGCGCGAAACGCTTTCGCGCGATCCGGTTGCCCGACATCTCCGGCGCCAGCAGCTTGATCGCGACATGCCGTTGCAGCCCCGGATCATATGCCTTCAACACCACGCCCATCGCGCCGCGGCCAAGGGTATCGATGACCTCGTACTGCAGCAGGCGCGATCCTGGCTCGATATTTTCGGGATCCGAGATGAGGTCAGGATCGTAGACCGGCTCCTCCGCTTGCGTTTCATTCCTGGCCGGCACGCGCGTGTGCGTCTTGCTCGCCTCAAGCGAGAGGTGCACCATTTCCTCGCAGCCAGCCGTCAGCAAATCTTCGAAATGCGGGCAGTTGCCGATGTCGACGCACAGAATGTTCGAGAACTCTTCTACCTTGGGCCGAACGGCGGCGAGGAATTTTTCAAAACTCTCGCGCTTCAGCTTGTACCTCATCGCCGCGATCTCGAAGGTCTGATCGAGGCTGGCTTTGGAATAGACACCGTCCTCCATGTCGATCAGGCGCGACACGAAATGCAAGAGTCGGCTACGTTCCCCGAGTTTTGGCGCCTCAGCCACTAGCACGTCGGGATGATGATGGAAGCGGATCGGCTTGGACATTTCGATCGGCAGCTTCCAGCGGTCCAGCAACTCCGCCGACAGTTCCGCATGGTGCACAGCAAAACGTTCCGCTTCCCAGTCGCACTGTTCGTCGGCGCTGATCTTGCCATCTCCCAGCCAGATCGGGTCATAGCAATGCTGAAAGGTTTGCCGCAGCAGGATCATGCCAAGATCGCGAAGCAGGGTGGTCGCCATCGTGTCTTCCGCGTCGGGCATGCCGCAATGTTTGATGAGATCGCGCGCGATGATGGCGCCGCTCACCGATCTCATCCAGAATCGCTGCAGGCCCTTGTCGGTGTTCATGCGCGACTGCATCACCGGCAGCGTCAGGCCGAGCACCAGCGAACGCAACGGCCGCATGCCCATGATGGTGACGGCTTGCTGCACGCTCGTGACCGCGCGGGATTGCGCGTAGACCGCGGAATTCAGGGTGCGCAGGATCTTGGCGCAAAGGCCCGGATCGTGCGCCAGCAGCTCGCTGATCTCCTTCGCGGTGCAGTCCTCCTGGCCGACGCGCTGAAAGATCTGC
>DASRSQ010000442.1:0-6088 GCA_035656475.1 Gemmataceae bacterium
GTCGAATCCGAGTTGGGGGCATCGGCTTTCTTCAGATTCCGCCTCGCGACGGACACCCTTGCCTAGCCTTGCGGTCCGGGCCATCCCCGCCCGCAGAGGACTCGCACCTCCTGAAGCAGACCATACCTGGCACACAAAAAAGGGGCCCGGCGGCAAGCGCCGGGCCCCGCGCTTGCGCATTACTTGATGAACAGGATCTCGCGATACGTCGGCAACGGCCACAGGTCGTCCGCCACCATCCCCTCCAGCGCGTCGCCCAGCTTGCGGACCTCGTTCATCGGCGGCAGGACGGTGTCGCGCATGTGCTTGGCATGTGCGAACGCGTCCCCGTCTGCATGATGGCTCAGCGCCCGGTCCAGCTTCGACGTGGCCGCCTGGAACTCGCTGATGGCCGCCGTCAGCGTCTTCAGGTAATCGAGCTGTGCCGAATTCTCCACGCCCGCGGCCTTGGTCGTGGTCACGGCAGTCGCGACCTGCGCCTGGTAGCGCAGGCACGCCGGCAGGATCATCGTCTTCGCCATGAACGACGTCAACTGGCCCTCGATATTGATCGTCTTCGTGTAGCTCTCGGACAAAATATTGTATCGGCTCGCGAGCTCCTTCTCGCTGTAGACGCGATACTTCTTGAACAGCTCGATGGTCTCCTTCTTCTGCACCACCGGCAGGCAATCCACCGTGTTCTTGAAGTTCGGCAGGCCGCGTTTCTCGGCTTCGCGGTGCCATTCTTCGGAATAGTTGTCGCCGTTGAAAATGATCCGCTTGTGTTCCTTGAGGATTGCAGGCAGCAGGGCCTGGACCGCGGTATTGAGCGACTTGCCCGACTGCACATCCGCTTCGAGCCGGGTGGCGATGTAGTCGAGCGACTCGGCGACGATCGTGTTCAGCACGGTGTTCGGGCCGGCGATGTTGTGGCTGCTCCCCACCGCGCGGAACTCGAACTTGTTCCCCGTGAACGCGAACGGCGACGTGCGATTGCGATCCCCCGGATCACGAGGCAACTGCGGCAACACCGAAACGCCGGTCTCGAACAGGCCGCCCTGCTTGGTGCTGCGGGCGCTCCCTTGCTCGATCTGCTCGATGATGTTGTTGAGCTGCTCGCCGAGGAAGATCGAGATGATCGCCGGCGGCGCCTCGTTGGCCCCGAGGCGATGGTCGTTGTGGGCCGAAGCGATCGACAGCCGCAGGATGTCGGCGTATTTGTCGACGGCGCGAATGACGGCACAGCAGAAGACGAGGAACTGCGCGTTGTCATGCGGCGTGTCGCCGGGGTTCAGCAGGTTCTCGCCGACGTCGGTGGACATCGACCAGTTGTTGTGCTTGCCCGATCCGTTGATGCCGGCGAACGGCTTCTCGTGGAGCAGGCACGCCAGACCGTACTTGTCGGCGGTCTTGCGCAGCACCTCCATGATCAGCATCTGGTGATCGGTCGCCAGGTTCGAGCTTTCGAACACTGGCGCGATCTCGTACTGGCTCGGCGCGACTTCGTTGTGACGCGTCTTCACCGGCACGCCTAGCTTGAACAGCTCGTGCTCGGCTTCCGCCATGCAGGCCAGGACGCGTTCGGGGATGGTGCCGAAGTATTGATCTTCCATCTCCTGCCCCTTCGGGGGGCGGGCGCCGAACAGGGTTCGGCCGGCGTTGATCAGGTCGGGGCGTAGGTAGTAAAAGTTCTTATCGACCAGGAAGTACTCCTGCTCGGCGCCAACGGTAGTGAACACCTTGTTGGCCGCCTTGTTGTCGAACACGCGCAGGATACGCATGGCCTGCGTCGAGAGCGCTTCCATCGATCGCAACAACGGGGTCTTCTTGTCGAGCGCCTCGCCGGTCCAGCTCAGGAACGCGGTCGGGATGACCAGCGTCGAGCCGTTGGCGTGTTCGATGATGAACGCGGGGCTGGTCGGGTCCCACGCGGTGTAGCCACGGGCTTCGAAGGTCGAACGCAGGCCGCCGGACGGGAACGAGCTGGCGTCGGGTTCGCCCTTGATCAGCTCCTTGCCGCTGAATTCCGTCAACGCGCGGCCCGAGTCATCGACGCTCAGAAAGCTATCGTGCTTCTCGGCGGTCAGGCCGGTCATCGGCTGGAAAAGGTGCGTGAAGTGGGTGGCGCCCTTTTCGATCGCCCAGTCCTTCATCGCCGTGGCCACGGCATCCGCGACGGCGGCGTCGAGCGGCTTGCCCTGCGTGATCGTGCGCTGCAACGCCTTGAAGATGGCCTTCGGCAGTTTCTGTCGTTGCACTTCCGTGTTGAACACATTCGTTGCGAACAGGTCGCCCAGGGCGACCTTGTAATCGATGCGCGCGGTCTCAGGCGAGGCGGCAGCAATGTCTCGGATGGCGGACTGACGAGGGTTACTCATAACGTGCTGATCCTACAGAAAAGTGAAACATCGGGTCGGAGTTCGGGTTCGTAAAAATAGCGTAAAGAACGTCGGAGATTGTCTTAAGATAAACGCTCCACTTGGCTAGTGACTTTTCCCGTCGCAATTCTTCATTTCTTCTTTGGCTTTACACTTGTCACTATCACGACACTACCGGCATCCTTCACTTCGCCTTGAATCGGCCGATCCAAAGCAATACACTGCCATTTTCGGTTTCGCGCTTGCGCGAATTGTCTTCGCCCCTTCTCGGACGGAGGGGAATACCTCGGATGAGTCACGGAATGAACTACGACCCCACCAATCCGCTTATCGTCCAGGGTGACCGCACCGTCCTCGTCGAGGTGGATAATCTGAAATACGCCGAGGCGCGCGACGCTCTGGCTCCTTTCGCCGAGCTGGAAAAATCACCTGAACACATCCACACCTATCGACTCAGCGACCTCTCGCTGTGGAACGCTGCAGCGGCCGGGCTGACGGCCGACGACATGATTGTTGTCCTGCAGAAGTACAGCAAGTTCCCGGTGCCGATCAATCTGCTGACCGAGATCAGCGAACGCGTCGACCGGTATGGCCGGGTCCAGCTGCTCAAGCATGAGGACAAGCTGAAGCTCGTCTGCGTCGACAAGCCGTTGCTGGAAGAACTTGCCCGGCAACCGCGATTGCGCGATTACCTCGGCACCCGGCTTGATTCCAAGAGCTTTCTGATCGAGCCGGGCCATCGTGGCGTGCTCAAGCAGGCCCTCATCACCGTCGGCTATCCGGCGGAGGATCTCGCGGGTTACACCGAGGGGACGGCGTTGCCGATGCACCTGCGTGAGGTCACGCGCGCGGGCTTGCCGTTCACGGTGCGCGATTACCAGCGCGATGCGGCCGACATCTTCTATGCCGGGGGCGACGTGCGCGGCGGCTCGGGGGTCATCGTCTTGCCCTGCGGCGCGGGCAAGACGATCGTTGGCATCGTCGCCATGGCCCTCATGCAGAAGTCGACGCTCGTCCTCACCACGAGCATCACCGCCGTCAAGCAATGGATCCGCGAGATTCTCGACCGCACCGATCTCACGGACGCCGACGTGTGCGAATACTCCGGCGAGATCAAGACGATTGGGCCCGTCACTGTCGCGACCTATCAGATCCTGACCCATCGGCCCGACAAGAAGGAAGACTTCCCGCACTTCAAGCTCTTCGACGAGCGTGACTGGGGCCTGATCATCTACGACGAAGTGCATCTCCTGCCGGCCCCCGTATTCCGCGTGACCGCCAACATTCAGGCCCGTCGTCGGCTCGGGCTTACCGCGACGCTAATTCGCGAGGATGGCCGTGAGGGGGACGTTTTCAGTCTGATCGGGCCAAAGAAGTACGATGTGCCGTGGCGCGAGCTCGAGGCAAAGGGCTGGATCGCCGAGGCCAACTGCACCGAAGTCCGCGTCGCGCTGCCCGACGACATGCGCATGGAATACGCCGTCTCCGAATGGCGGCACAAGTACCGCATCGCCAGCGAAAACCCCGCCAAGGAAGACATCGTCGAACGCCTGATGCAGCAGCACAGCGATAAGAATGTGCTCATCATCGGCCAGTACCTCAAGCAGCTACGCAGCCTGCACAAGCGTTTCGACATCCCGCTCATCACCGGCGCCACCGACAACACGACGCGCGAGGACCTCTACGGCAAATTCCGCCGCGGCGAGATCAAACGCCTGATCCTGTCCAAGGTCGGCAACTTCGCCATCGATCTGCCGGACGCCCAGATTCTCATCCAGGTCTCCGGCACCTTCGGCTCGCGTCAGGAAGAGGCGCAGCGCCTGGGCCGCATCCTGCGTCCCAAGGCGAACGGTGAGACCGCACACTTCTTCACCTTGGTGACGCGTGACACGCGCGAACTCGACTTCGCGCATCATCGCCAGATGTTTCTCACCGAGCAAGGTTACGCCTATAGCATCCTCGACGGCACCGACCTGTGCGAGCAAGGGCGCGAGGCGAGCGCGACATGATCGAAAAGGGACAGACGCGCATCCCGGTCAAGCTGCATCGCAAGGTTGCCCTGATCCAGACGGAGGATGCGTTGCTGGCGGAGGAGTTGCTCGCCCACAAGAAGGTCGCGCAGGACATCGTCGGCCGGCTGTCGGAACGCGTCCTGCTGGTGCGTGCCGGCCGCGTCGATGCGGTGGTGCAGGAACTGCGCAAGATGGGGCACACGCCGCAGGTGCTCTGAGAAACTCGCCATGTGGAAATGGACTGCGATCCTCAGCATTCCGGTTCTTTTCATTGCCTGTGCAATTGTCGGCAACCGAAGCCGACCATGTCCGAGCAAGGAGAATTTTGATCGGGTCAACATTGGCATGACGAAGAGTGATGTAATCGCAATTCTCGGCACCGCCAATATGCGAGTCGTACCGAATGGGGAGAGCCATCTCTTGCCGGGATATGTCAATTGCGAATGGGATGGTGCTTTAGAAGCTGACTGGGCGATCATAACCTTTGACTCGAGAACAAAGTGGTAGAATTGGTAGAAGAGGTCCTGCTGAGCAAATTCACCAGCATGGACCGCGAGGAGATGCGCATGAATTCAAATTGCACGATCTGCGCGAGAGCAAAGTTTGGAAGGAAGCCCATGACCTTGGCAGAGTGGAAGCCAAACATGAGTTCATTCGCAATGCCCTTGCCAAGGGAATGCCTCACAAAGAAATCGCTGAGCTCGTGGCCTTGCCGGTCAGCGAAGTTCAGCGACTAGCCAAACAGAATGAGAATTGAAGCCGAATCGGAACGCATCACATCGAGGCATAACATTGGGCACGGCGGACCAATGGACTCAGCACACCCATCACACCCTCAAGCGCTATGACGAAGCGCTCTTGCGGCAGGTTGCGCACAAGCTGTGCAAGCCTCGCAATCAATGGCCCGTGGATGAATTACTCGATCGCGTGACGGCGGCACTTCACAACCCGCCGATGATCGATCGTCGGCTCAAGGAGTTGCCCGCGCCGTGCCGGCAGATCCTGACCGTCATGGCACGCGGCCGCCTGACGCGCTGGCCCGTCGGCACGCTCGTCGAAATCCTCGTCGCCCTCGGACACGCCGATGGTCTGGCGCCGCTGATGATGCTGCTGGAATCGGGCCTGCTGTTGCCCGAGCTGTTTCTGCTTGGCAGCGATCCGGACCAGGAGAAGGGGCGCGGGCGTTTCCGGCACATCGAGGCCTGGCTGGCGCGGGCCGAGCCGATGCCGATCGTGCTGGCGGCGCCTGCGGTGACCAATCGGGCGAAAGAGGATCTTGGGATCACCTGTCCCGAGGTCGAAGTGCCGGCGAAGGCGACAGTGCACGAAGCCGACGGACTCGATTGGCCGTTGCGGCTGGCGGTGCTTTGGCAGCAGGTGCTCGGCGCGCCGCTGCGGCGCACGCAGCAAGGCGATTTCTTCAAGCGCGATGCCGACCGACTCGGCGCCGATCCAATCCTTAGCGTGCCGCCGAGCGACGCACTGGCGCCGATTCCCGATCCCGGCTTTTTCACCGCCGCGCTGGCAACGGGCTGCGGTCTGTTGCGCGACGAAGGGGCCGAGTCGTGCGCCGGGTCCTGGCCGGCCAACTTTCAGGGCACGCTGCCGACGCTGATCGCCGAGTTGTGGACCGGATTGACGCGCGTTAGTACCTGGAACCCTGCGGATGGACATGGCCTACCGCAAGGCGGCGCCAACCCGTATCCGTCCGCGTACCTG
>DASRSQ010000443.1:0-5183 GCA_035656475.1 Gemmataceae bacterium
ATCTTTTACATTTCCAACGGACGCATTCCCAAACGCGACGGCCGTATTTCGAGCCACGATCCCCGGCCTGGGCACGAAAGCTGGGCTCGCTGGCAAGGTTTTCACGCGCTCGAGGAATTGCCGCAGGTGCTCAATCCGCCATGCGGGTACGTGCTGAATACGAACAGCGGGCCCCAGAACGTCTGTCCCGATGCGGCGCCGCGGCCCGCCGATTTTCCCAGCTACCTGATGGGGCAGGAGGCCAACAGCCGCTCGCGACGGCTGTCGGCGCTATTGGCAGCCGATGAGAAGATTACGGCTGATGAGATGCGCGCCTATGCCACGGATACTCAGGTGGAAGCCGCCGAGTTGTGGCTGGACAAGCTGGTCGGCCGCATCAAGGGCCATCTGGCCAAATCTGCGGCCACGATAGCGGCCGAAGAAGCCACCCTGCTAAATGAAGTCGTCGCTGCGCTGGCCGCCTGGGACCGTCGGACCGACCTCGATTCCCGCGGCGGCGCCTTGTTTTTCGTCATCTGCACTCAGCCAGAATTCCCTGCAGCATTGGACGAACCAGATTTTGACAAAGCCGCGGACACGATTCTCAAACAGGCGCGCCTCTCCAAAGAGCGGTGGGGCGCGCTCAACGCCCCGTGGAGTGCTTTCTGCCGAATTCGCCGCGGTGACGTCGAACTGGGGCTAGTCGGCTGTGGTCATGGGGAAGATCGCTACGCTTCTTTTATTACGCTGCGGCCCAGCTTCGGGCCGGTGCGCGACGAGCGCATGCACAGCATCGGCGGCTCGAGCTACGGCATGGTCGTCGACTTTTCGGGCGGCATTCACGCGGTAAGTTGCCTGCCGTTCGGCGTTAGCGAGCATCCCCAGTCCAAACACTTTGCCGATCAATTGCCGATTTATGCCAAAGCCGGTTTCAAGCCTGCCTGGTTCGATCCGGCTGAAATCCGCGAACATGCGGAAAGCCAGCGGGTGCTGGCCACTGCTGAATAGTGCGAGTGTGCGCTCCATCAAGAATTCGGAGAGAAAGCCATGGTTCGAAATCACTTACGGGTCGGTGGAGTTGCCGCGCTTATTCTGGGGTCCTTCAGCATAGCCACGACGCTGTGGGCGAACGAAGGGACGGAAATTGATTACAGGCCCGACGTCACGTACGCGACAGTCGCGGGTGAGGAACTGAAGCTCGATCTGGTGCGCCCCAAGGAGCTAGATCACGCCGTTCCGGCGATCGTCGTTATTCACGGCGGCGGCTGGTTGGCCGGCAAGCGCCAGGACATGACTTCCGTCGCCAAGGAGGTGGCCGCACATGGTTATGTCGCGGCAACGATTAGCTATCGCCTGGCCCCCAAACACCGGTTTCCGGCGCAAATCGAAGACTCGAAATGCGCCGTGCGCTATCTGCGCGCACACGCTGATGAATTGAATGTCGATCCCACGAGAATTGGTGCCTATGGTGTGTCGGCGGGCGCGCACCTGGCGATGATGCTCGGTGCGCTTGACCCGGCCGACGCGATGGAAGGTGACGGCGGGAATCTCGAACAGCCGAGCAAAGTGCAAGCCGTGGTCAGCTTCGTCGGTCCGGTCAATCTGGCCGGAGAGAACTATACCCCGACGCAGGTGCAGATTCTCTCGGCTTTCCTGGGAGGCGATCCGAAGGAAAAGCAGGCTGAATGCCGCTCGGCTTCGCCCATCACGTACCTTAACAAGGGCGACGCGCCGGTCCTGTGCTTCTTTGGCACCAAGGACCCACTTGTCTCGTACGACCAGGCGCTGCAAATCGCCACTGCGCTGACGAACTCAGGAGTGCCAGGACGAGTTGAGATGATCCTGGGCGCAGGACACGGCTGGGGAGGCAAGGAACGAATTCGCACAGACCATGCTACGATGGCGTTCTTCGACGAACATTTGAAGAAGTAGCCATTGGAGCGACCTCGACCTATTGCCATACAAGACGGAGGGCCAAGGCTCGTTTGCCAGACACCGAGGCCATCGCCCCTGCCGGGCCGGCCAGAAGCATGGATGATGGTTCACGCGCGCCGACGCTACCGACTCAGAGTGAAATGAGCTCCCTACTTGACTGGTCGCGGTGCCATCGCCGCTCGTGTTATCCACGTACGTCCCTCATGCCAGCAGGCGGGCTGACGTCGACATGAGCGTCGGTAAACCGCGATCGTCCGCTCGCCGTATCGACGATACGGACCGACAAAACCCCACACCGACTCGGTCACCGCGCTAATCGCTTCGAAAGCCGCTTCCACGGCCAACTGCATTGCCGATACCGATTTCGGTCTCGACCCGAAAAGACCTGAAGTCGATCGTCGTGGAGACATCCCTGGAGCAGGCGTTGAATTGCCGAAGTCCTGGTGCGAATTGATACCGCCGACGGTCGCGCCGTTCGAGTCGTATCCGGGCAATCGACAGAGCGTTGCCAGCGAGACAACCACATCGTACAGGTCGAAGAAACAAATGAAATTCCAGGCATCGATCGCCGTTGAGCTCTTGGCGCCACTCCTCTTGGTGGCGATGAGTAACGACCTGGCGGCACAACCCAAACAAGCTGTGTCACCACCTTCGATGTCAAAGCTGGCCGAAGCGACGGTCATGGCGCCCTTGCCGGACGAGCGGCTGATCGCGGTCTTGGGCCGTACCGGGCCCAAAGGCCACGAGGCAATCGCGCGATACTCGTCGGATGGCGGTCATACGTGGAGCGAACCGGAAACGCTCACCACGCTTCCCCAGGACATGGGCAACTGGGGACTGCACAACGTGCTCGCGGACCATGACGGTGAACTACACCTCTTCTATCAGACCGATGCCAAGACGGCCGGGAAGGGGCTCTATGAAATGCGGTTCGACATCTACCATGTCGGCTCCGCGGACGGACGAAAATCGTGGAAAGCGCCGGTGCTCGTACGCAAAGGGTACAACGGATCGCTGCTTTCGGTGATCGAATTGAAGAGCGGCCGGATTATTCTGCCGATCTGCTATTTGACGCCGCGTGTGTGGAACAATCGCGGCCAGGGATTCGACGCCTTTACGGACATGGGCCGGTTCAGTTCCGGAATCGTCTACTCGGACGACGGCGGTGATACCTGGCAGCAGTCACCGATCGAGTTCAAGGTGCCTTCACCGTACATCGGTGCGGATGGCATGATCGAGCCGATCGCCCTGGAGCTCAAGGATGGGCGCGTGTGGCTTCTGCTACGGACGCAGCTTGGCCGGTTCTTCGAGTCCTTCTCCAAGGACGGCGCCGCTTGGACGAAGCCAACTCCGACAGGAATCTTCTCCTCGGATTCGCCGCCCAGCCTTACCCGGCTGAAAGACGGTCGCGTCGTCATGCTCTGGAATAACTGCCAGCGGTTCAGCTACGCCCAGGGCGGGCGCCACGTGCTGCACGCCGCGATCTCTGAGGATGATTGTCGCACCTGGCGCGGCTATCGGGAGGTAGCGCGCAATCCTTTCGTGGATGAGCCGCCACCCCCAAACGGCGACCACGGGGTCTCCTACACGCTGCCGGTTTTGACCAAGGACGGAGAAATCATCACTCCGCTTGCGGTCGGAGGAACGGCGGGCATGTGGCAGATGCGATTCAATCCCCAATGGCTTTATGAATCGAGCCGCACGTCGGATTTCTCATCGGGAGCCGAAGGTTGGAACAGCTTCGGTACCAAGGGCGTCGAGGTCGTAGAACATCCGGATAAGCCCGCAGCGCGAGCGCTCCAGTTGCGCAAGCCGGAATCGGAGTGGCCTTCGGCAGTGGTCTGGAACTTTCCTAACGGCATGAATGGCCGGCTCGGAATCCGCTTGAAGCTGATTCCTGGCTTCGTGGGCGCTCGCGTTGGACTCACGGACCATTTCTCAGTTCCCTTCGACCCGGAAGACAAGTATTACACTCTCTTCAATCTCGACCTCGGATCGGAAGGCAAGCTCGGAAACGCCGAAATTACGGCAGGCCGATGGCACACGCTCGAACTCAAATGGAACTGTGCGAAACAGGAGTGCCAGGTCTTCGTCGACAGCCGTCTCGTCGAGACGCTTCCGATGCAGCGCCGCACTGCGGGAGTTAACTACCTGCGTCTTCGTTCGACCGCGGAAGAGGTCGATATGGCAGGCTTGTTGATCGAGAGCGTCGACGCATCCCTATCCGAGTGACATCGTCGCGGAGATCGCGTAACGATGAATTCTCGCGTGCTTGGGGTCACTTCGGGCTTGACCGGGGACGATTTGCTGGCAAATGGCCGCCAAGTGGTCGTCTCGACATGGCCAAGAGACGCTCACCATGGATTGTCAGGCACCTCCCTCGAATAGCGCGTGCGATAAGGCCTCTGCCACCTTGATGTCTTGGTTTTGGCGCACGAAGTGCGGTCTTAGAGACGTCGTCGACTACCACGAAGGGCATCGACGCGTGATCCGTCACGATCGCCACGCGGTACAGCGCATCGCCATTCGCAGTGTTCAAGCAGCAGCAAGGAGGATGCGATGTTTGTCGGCCACTACGGCGTTTCACTTGCAGCGAGGCCCATGCTGGCACGCGTGCCACTCTGGGTCTGGTTCCTTGCAACACAATGGATCGACGTCGCATGGTCCGTCCTGGTGCTCTTGGGTATTGAGAAGCTGCGCATCGTCCCGGGCTTTACGGAGGCGAACGCGCTCGATCTTTACTACATGCCGTACACCCATGGCTTACCCGGAGCCGTCGTCTTTTCGTTCGCCCTTGGCGTTATCGTAGCACTATTCGTCTCAGGCAATCGCGCGATGACGGTCCTTCTCGTAACGATCGTGTCATTCTCGCACTGGATCCTCGACCTTGTTGTGCACCTGCCCGATCTTCCCCTTTACGACAACTCAGCAAAGGTCGGATTCGGCCTTTGGCAGCATGTTATGCTGAGTTTTCCGTTCGAATTGATCGTGCTCGGCCTCGGGGCATGGTTCTATGCGCGAAGGATGACCTTCGCGCATGTCAAAGGTCGGTGCGTGTTTTGGAGCTTCGTGGCGATCCTCGTGGCTTTCCAGGCGTATGCGAACTTCGGCCCCTCGCCCTCTTCGCCCGAAGCCATGGCCGTCACTGCGCTTGCCTTCTATGTAGTGTTAGCATTGTTGGCGGAATTGACGGAGCGGTCCGCGATTGTCCCGATTGCCACGAATTCCGGTTCAGAACGGCAGGCTTCGCCGCCGGGACGGCGCCACGC
>DASRSQ010000444.1:0-1816 GCA_035656475.1 Gemmataceae bacterium
GCGAACTCGTCATCGGCAACCAACCACGCATCGGCTCAGTTAGGTAAAAGCTCTGCACGCGGGCAGCCTCGGGTGGACTCCTTGCGTCGAAAGCCTCGGTCACCGGCGCGGCGGCCAATCCAAAGCCCATGAGGTCGAGCCTGTGGCGTACGTGAGTCACGCGGGATCCAGTCCCAAATCAAGACTCGCGCGCTGCGCTCGCTCCTTTGCGCCTCAGTTAGGCCACCAGCTCGCCGCGCCGGGCCGAGGTAGGTTCAGCGTTCGTGGTTGCCTGGGACTTCCGCAATTCGAAGACGTTCGATGACTTGTTCTTCTCCGACGTCCTCGCCCCCGGATACCACGGGCCGCAACGGGCTCTTGCTCTATTCACTCGCCGAGACGCGGCATTGCAATACCGCGACCGTACGGGGGCGGCGCATGACATCATTGCCATCTATTCGCGCGACCTGCTGCGCAGGCTCTTGTTGGGCGCGGCAGCATGCAAGGTCGCTCTGCTTGCGATCGACCCGATGGCCGAGGCGAACGAAGCGGTCACAATTCTCTCAATCGACAACTTGGTGGCTCAGCTCAAAGGCAGTGGAAAATGAACCCGGCGAAGTCACTTCGCGGCAAGCGGGGGCTGCGGGCGCACGCCGATCCTGCCGACATTGCAACTCGCCCGCCCGCGCCGTAGGCTGACGCCATCCCAGCCGGAGAGAAACCGGCAATGACCAGTGACGACATCATCAAAGACAAAGCCAAGCCCCTCGCCGAAACCGTGTGCCGCCAGAAGGAATATCTCTACCGCCTCAAGACCCGCCTGGCGGCCGTCGGCATCCCTCACGATGACAAGCTCGCCGAGAAGGTCGAGTCCGCTTACAAGGCGGTGTTCGAGCTGTGGCTGGATCTGCACTATCGCAGTTGCGGCATGGCGCCGAAAAAAAACACGTGATCGGTGCTGATCGGAGCGGCTTTCTGAGATGTAATTTGCAACCGGAAGTGCCGCCGGCGACAATCTCCATCGTCCTGCCCTGATCGGTGTCCGGGTCGTTACTGGCTAGACCGCGGACCGAGGCAGGACATTTTCATGCGCCATCGCATCCGTCGTTGCAGCAGGCAGCTTTCGTCTTCCGGATGCCGGTCTTCATAGTTTCGCGTGAACCCAATTCCCGAAATAACGACTGATCCGCAAGAACGGTCGCAAACCCATGCCATAGCCATTTCTGACTGCCCGAATAATGTACGGTAGCGTCACTTCGTCGCCCTGATTGCATGGGGCCCTCCATGTCACAAGCGACTTCAAGCGAAACGGTGTTGCTCGTGGAAGATGAGCATTCCGTCCGCGTGATGATGAGGATCGTACTCGAAACCGCAGGATACCGCGTGCTCGAAGCGAGCAATGGCGCCGAGGCGATTTCGTGTGCTGGCCAGCACCACGACAAGATTCACCTTCTCGCGACCGACGTGGTGATGCCTGGCGGGGTGAGCGGCCCCATCCTTGCGGCCCAGCTTGCTGCTCTTCATCCAGGGCTCAGAGTTCTCTTCATTTCGGCGCACAGCGATGAGGTGATAACCCGCCATGGCGTCACTGCAGAAAAGCATCCATTCCTCAGGAAACCCTTCACCCACGCTGAGCTGTTGCGGGCCATTGATGAAACAGCTTCACAAAATTACTGACCAAGCGGTCTCCTAAAGCACGCGTGCTATTGCCGATCAGAGCGTGGGCGACGACTGGACACGGTATCGCGTGTCGGTGCGCGAGGTTGAGAAGATGACCGGGCACACCTTCTTTCGCACCGTGGATGCCGACGTCGCCGCCGAAATCAAACGCGATGCC
>DASRSQ010000445.1:0-3991 GCA_035656475.1 Gemmataceae bacterium
CCCAGTTATTCGACGAATTCGGGCCCGAGCGGGTGATGTTCAAGCCCGAGGCCGCGCCGCTGGGCCCCAATCTGACGGCGCTACGCGAAGCCACGCACGGCCGGGCGCGCGTCTTTGAGGGAAGCGGCGGTGTGGCCCTGGTCGACAGCTATCACCGCGGCATCGTGGGCACCATGCCGGGCGCGGAATTGATCCGCGCCATGGTCGCGCTCTGGCAAGCCCTGGTGCGCGGTAAGGAATCGAACATTTATCGGCTGTCGCTGCCGATCGGCGCGCTCGTGCAGTTGCAAACCGGCCTCGACGGGTTCTTGGCCGTGGAGAAATACCTGCTCGTCAAGCAAGGGATTTTCAAGAACACGGTCGTCCGTGGACCCGTCGCCTTTCGCCTTGATGAGGAAACGCGCCGCGAGGTCGATCGGCTTTTCGAATTGGTCTGCGAGGCGGTGAGCGAAACGGCGACCGCCTCATAGCAGGGCAGCCACGTCGTGCTCGACGCGCTCAGGTGTCGCGAACATCGAATACCGCCGCACGACGTTGCCGGCCCGATCGATCAGGAACTTGCCGAAGTTCCACTTGATGCTTTGGGTGCCCAGCAGGCCACGCTTCGCTCTTTTCAGGTATTGATAAAGTGGATGGGCCTGCGGACCGTTGACTTTCACTTTGGCGAACATCGGGAACGTCACGTCGTAGGTGCTTGAGCAAAAGCCCTGAATCTCGGCCTCGCTGCCTGGTTCCTGATGCAAGAATTGGTCACAGGGAAACCCGAGCACCGCGAATCCCTGATCCTTATGGCGGCGATAGAGCGCTTCGAGCCCGGCGTATTGCGGCGTAAAACTGCAGCGACTGGCAACATTGACGATCAGCAGCACCTGGCCACGGTAGCCCGTCAGCGATTCTGCCTGGCCATCGATCGTGGTGAGAGGAATGTCGTAAATTGTGCTCATGACGGATGTCATACACCGCGTTTGACCTGTCAAACGTCCCGGCCCGAAAGACGGCAACTACTTACTGCGCTGCCGCGCGTAGCGAATGCCACAACCGCGGGCGAACGTCTCGCCGGTCGCCGCCTTGGTGCCGGCGAGCGCGGCCCGCACCGCATCGGCGACGTAGTTGACCTTGGCCGACGCCGCGTCGTTATTGTCGTCGAGCGAACCCATGTAGACGATCTTGCGATCCGGCGACAGCACGAAAAAATCGGGCGTGGCGCTCGCACCATAAGCGCGGCCGATGTTCTGAGTTTCGTCGGCCAGGTACAGGTACGGGAACCCACGCTCCTGGGCGCGCTCGGTCATCTTCGCCAACGAGTCCTCGGCGCCGCGGTTCACGTTGATGGCCACCACGGCCACATCCTGAGGATTTTGTTTCGCGAGTGCCATGATGCGGTCTTCGTAATCGCGGGCGACCGGACAACTATTACAAGTAAAGACAACGACCACGGTCTTCTTGTCCTTTAAATCTGCCAGGGAATGCGATTTTCCATCCGTGCCGGGCAAGTCAGTCCAGGCCGGGGCGGAATCGCCGATGTTCAAGACGCCGTTGAATTCACCAGCCGAGGCAGCAGTGGCGACGAGGCAGGCTATTATCGTGCTCAAGGTGCGAAGCATCGAAAAACTCCAAATTCGGTCGTGGCCGGGGCTAAGGCCGCTGCGAACAACGATAGGGCGCGCCGCAGCAATGGTCAATCGGCCCAAGTCGGCCAAGACGAAATCCAGGCCGGCAGGTACCGCTTCGTACTCAGGTCGTGAGCGGCAGCGGTGCCGACAAAAAGCGGTCGCACATCGACGAAACCAGCGAGCCTTCAGTGGCGTCTGCGACGAACAGCCCGCGAGCACGAGCCCGCAGAATGACGCCCTTCTCGAGAGAGCTGGCGAACAGCTCGTGTGACACGACCCACGCGTCGCTTTCCTTGGAAAGCTCTTCCTGTTCTACATCCGACGGATGCACTATCTCGACGTACGTAGGGCCTGCGAGCACGCACCGAAAGCAAACCGTATGATCTCGCGCCTTCTCAATGCTCCAGGGTGTCTCGCACGGCGTGCGACTGCACATCGTTAGCGCAGGGCGCGACGCGAGCAAGTTTGTTTGCACCGACACTTGCAAATCAACTCCGACCGCGCTCTGTCCTGCAAACTCCTCTTCCAGCGCGCGCCAATAAACTTGCAACCGCACAGGCCGCGCGGGCGTCTGCGCGTACGTGACGACCAGATCAGGCCCGCGCACGAACGAATCGGCGATGACCAACTCTTCGGATTCCAGAGCGCCGAGGAATCGAACCGCCAACAACTGCGTAGAAGCAAGCGGCGCGCCGCGCCATTGCAGTGCGTGCAGCCCCAACCCCGGACGCGCAAGATCGATGGCCGCCGCGAGGCCACTGAGCGAGAGATGGGCGATTGCCCCTTCGAGACGCCAAACTTCAGATCGTGTCACGTTGGCGTGAAAATAAAAAAACCCCGCCGCTCGCTGCGAGGCGGAACGGCGGGGCCGGAACAGAGAAGAGGCCGTCGAATACGAACGCTATTATAATGAATTCACACGATGAACCGCACTGGCCTGACGACTGACGTGCCTTCGATCGAACGTCCTCATCTCAGCCGCCCTGATATTACCAACTTGGCGCCGGCTGTCCACACTTTTGTTTGAAATTTATTCGTCGGCTAAAGATGTGACCGTTGCGGGGGGGAAGGATGTGGGCACCCCGGACCAACCCAGCCCCGCCGCCGGTTGGTCTGCAAAGAGCCCCCACCTATAATCCGACCGTATCCACGGACAGGATTTTTGGACCCACAAAATGGCCTTAATTGCTGAGTTCGGAAAGATCTGCGAGCGCGCCGCCCGCGCTGGCGGGCAGGTGTTACGGGAACACGCCGGTCGAGTCGAAGCCCGAGAAAAGAAACCAGCCGACCTCGTCACCGAGGCCGATGTCGCCTCGCAGCGCACGATCCGCGACACAATCCTGGCCGAGTTTCCCGGCCACGGGTTTCTCGGTGAAGAGAATGAATCGATCCCGCCAGGCCCCGACGGCTTGCGATGGATCGTTGATCCCCTGGACGGCACGACCAATTTCGTACACGGCATTCCCGAATATGCCGTTTCGATCGGTCTTGAGCAGAATGGCAAGCTCGTCGTGGGGGTCGTATACGCTCCGGTTTACGACGCTTGTTACCTGGCGGCGGCGGGCGAGGGAGCCTTTTTGAATCGCGAGCCGCTCAAAGCCAGCCGCACGACGGATCTCTCGCAAGCCGTTGTCGCTACGAGCTTTCCACCGCGGGCGAACAGGAATGCGACCGAAGTCCAACGATTCCTGGAGGTTCTTCCCAGGTGCCGGGCCACCCGGCGCACGGGCTCGTCGGCTTTGAATCTGTGCTCTGTCGCGGCTGGGCGTTTCGACGCGTTCTGGTCCTACGACACCAAACCGTGGGACGTAGCCGCCGGAGCGCTCATCGTCCGCGAGGCCGGGGGAATTCTGACTGGGCCCGGCGGGGGCGATTTCAACGTCCTGGAGGCCAGCTTCGTTGCGGCCGCAACCCGGCAATTGCATCGCGAGCTTTGCCAGGTGCTAGCCACGGCAGGGCCAGGGAAATAGTCCCTCCTTTTTGCGGCCGGACAGGTCTTTACCCCAAAAGGAGTTACGCCTAGCGATTCTCTGCTTCAAGCTGCTCCCGCGGCTAGGTACACTAAACCAGATACGAACAGCAGTCTTCGACATAATCCCTTCTGGTCGTGGCCGGCGGTAACGGGCAGTTACTGACTTCAGTCGGCTGCGCTGCTGTAGGAAAGCTTCGTCTTGCTAATCCCTTGGATCCGAACCATTGCGCTCGGGGGCTGCTTGCTGGCCGCGGGGCTTGCTCAGCAATCCTCGGCCGCGCAACCGCAGGATACGCCGCGCCGGGCGGCCGCCAGCGAAACTGCCCCCCAAGCGGCCGAAGGGGGCGTCAAGGAAGCTCAGCCCCCCGTCCTCTTTCTGCGAAATAAAGATGGTGGGCTTCTCCAA
>DASRSQ010000446.1:0-1719 GCA_035656475.1 Gemmataceae bacterium
CCCATGTCCGCCGTCTATCTCGGCTGCAAGGATGACGCCATCCTGCTTGGCGTCACCGAGCAGCTTGTCGGCATCTCCTGGCTGAATTCGGGCGGCCTCCACTATGCTGGCAACATCGGCCCAGTCTCGCTTCCGGAGCAACAGGCCGACGCCTGGCATCGACTCGGAACGACGCTCGCGTGTCGCTTTCACCTGCGCGGCCTGTTTGGCATCGACGCCATCGAGCGCGATGGCATTCCCTGGCCGGTCGAGATCAATCCGCGTTACACCGCCTCCATCGAGATTCTGGAGCGAAGCAGCGGCGTCGCGTTCCTGGCCGGGCATCGCGACGTATTTCTCGGCAAGACGCCGTCCGTCCGTGCGACGGAAGACGCGATCTGTGGCAAGGCGATCCTTTACGCTCGCACCGACATTGCGTTTCCGAGCGAAGGGCCGTGGACAGGCGACGCAGCCGACCTGGATCAACGCTCATATGCGGATGTGCCGCACGCCGGTGAATTCATTGAGGCGGGCAGCCCGATCTTGACGATCTTCGCGTCTGGCAGCACCGTCATCGATTGCCGATCGGCGTTGCAAGAAATGGCGGAGGCACTCGACCGCCGCTTGGGGAGCCGATAAAACGCAGGCATCGGAATCGAAGTCAGGAGTCCGCGAATGGCCGCCACGTTGACGTTGAACGAACGCGCCTTGCGTCTGGCCGACTATGCCGCCTCCAGCGCGCCGGCATTGCGCATCCAGGCGCACACGACCACGGGCGGAGCGAAGGTGATCGATTGCGGCGTAAAGACGCCGGGCGGCCTCCAGGCGGGGCTCGCGCTTGCGCGCGTGTGCCTGGCGGGACAAGGCGAAGTCGCGCTGACACCGGGCGAGGTCAGCGGTATCGCGTGTCCGAGCGTCGTCGTCAATAGCGATCATCCGATCCTCGCCTGCATGGCGTCGCAGTATGCGGGCTGGCCGATCCAGGTCGGCAAATTCTTCGCCATGGGCTCCGGCCCGATGCGGGCCGTGTGGGCCAAAGAGGATCTCTTCCAAGACATCCCCGGCAAGGAGGAGGCGCCGGTCGCGGTCGGCTGCCTGGAGACGTCGAAGTTGCCCGACGACGCGGTGATCGAACATCTGAGTCAAGAGCTGCGTCTGCCGGCGAACAAAATCACGCTGCTGGCCGCCCCCGCGTCGAGCCAGGCCGGGAGCTTACAGGTGGTGGCACGCTCATTGGAGACCGCGTTGCACAAGCTGCACGAGCTGAAGTTCGATCTCAAGCAGGTTGTCTCGGGCTTCGGCTCCGCGCCGCTGCCGCCCGTCGCCAGGGATACGGTGACCGCAATCGGCCGCACCAATGACGCCATCCTCTACGGCGGCCGCGTGACGCTGTGGGTAGACACCGACGACGATCAACTCGCGGACATCGGCCCGAAGGTGCCGGCCTGTGCATCGTCCGATTACGGCGCGCCGTTCGCCTCGATCTTCGAGCGTGCCGGGCATGATTTCTACAAGATCGATCCGATGCTGTTCAGCCCGGCCGAGATCGTATTCAGCAACCTGAAGACGGGCCGCGCGTTCGCGTTCGGGCGCACGAAGAGCGAAGTATTGCTCCAGTCGTTTTTTGGATGATCGCGTTATCTGGCGAGACGCATCGTGGCCACAAGCTGCCAGCTTGTAGGCTCGAACCGGCAGCGACACGTCCACAAATGCCGCGGCCTATGGATGAAGCCAACCGTC
>DASRSQ010000447.1:0-8742 GCA_035656475.1 Gemmataceae bacterium
GCCAGGAATAGGAGCGAGCCCATGCAAGATAGCAACGGAGCGCCGCAGGCACGCAAGGCGGAGCCGCTGCCGGCCCTCGATGATCCGAGCCTTTATTTCAATCGCGAGCTGAGCTGGCTGGCGTTCAATCGGCGCGTGCTCGAAGAGGCGCTCGATCCGTCGGTGCCGCTACTGGAACGCATCAAGTTCCTGGCGATCTTCGGCTCCAATCTCGATGAATTCTTCATGGTCCGCGTGGGCGGGCTGCAGCAAAAAGTCGCCGCCGGCGTCGTCGTTGGCTCCGGCGCCGACCGCATGGCGCCGCGCGATCAGCTCGCCAACATCGGCCACACCGTGCGCGAGCTCTTTCAGCTTGGGTATCAATGCCTGCGCGATCAGCTCCTGCCGGCGCTTGAGAAAGAAGGCATCTTCCTCCGGCTGCATAAGGACGTCACCGGCCAGCAGAAGAACGTCCTGACCGAATCGTTTCGCCGCGAGATCTTTCCGGTGTTGACGCCGCTGGCGATCGATCCGGGGCATCCGTTTCCGCACTTGCTCAACAAATCGCTCAACCTCGCCGTGCTGCTGAAACGACCGCGCGAGACCGAAAAGCTGCTCGCCGTGGTGCAGGTCCCCGCCGTGCTGCCGCGCTTTTTGCAGCAGAAGACCGACACCGGCTACATCCTGATCCCGCTCGAAACCGTGATTCGGCTGCACTTGCCCGATCTGTTTCCCGGCATGGAGATCGTGCACGCCAGCGTCTTCCGCGTGAGCCGAAATAGCGAGTACGAAATCGATGACGATGAAATCGAAGACTTGCTCAAGGCAATCGAGGAGGAAGTCCGCAAGCGCCGCCGTGCTTTCGCGGTCCGTCTCGAGATCGAAGCAGGCGCCGACCCCGCGATCAGCAACTACCTGGTGCAGGCGCTCGATCTCGATTCCAGCGATGTCTACACGTGCGACAACTTCATTGACCTGACGGGCCTCTTTCAGGTGCACGGTCTACCAGGCTTCCCGCACCTGCGCGACCCGCAATTCGTGCCGCACCTGGTCAACGATTTTGTCACGGCGCCCAACGTCTTCGCCGCCATTCGCACCCGCGACATTCTCGTGCATCATCCGTACGAATCGTTCAGCCATGTCGTCGATTTCATCGAGTCGGCTGCTCGCGACGAGAAAGTGCTCGCGATCAAGCAGACGCTCTATCGCACCGGCAGCGATTCCCCCATCGTCAAGGCATTGCAGCTCGCCGCCGACAATGGCAAACAAGTGACCGCGGTCATCGAGCTGAAGGCCCGGCTCGACGAGGAACGCAACATCCTGTGGGCTCGCGAGCTCGAAAAAGCGGGCGTCCACGTGGTCTTCGGCTTCATCGGCCTGAAGACGCATTGCAAGGTCGCCCTCGTCGTGCGCCGCGAGGAGGACGGCATCCGCCGCTACGTGCACCTGGCGACGGGCAACTACAATCAGCTCACGAGCCGGGTTTACACCGACCTGGGCTACTTCACCTGCAACAACGATTTCTGCGATGACGCGTCGGCTCTCTTCAATTACCTCACGGGCTATTCCGAGTTGCCGCAATGGCGCAAGCTGATTGTCGCGCCGAGCCGAATGCAATCGTTCATCATCGAACGTTTGCAACAGGAGGCAGCCAATGCCAAGGCGGGTCGGCTGGGCCGCGTCATTGCCAAGATCAATGGCCTGCTCGAGCCGGCGATCGTGCAGGCGCTGTATCGCGCCAGCCAGGCCGGCGTCAAAATCGACCTGATCTGTCGCGGCATCTGCGCCCTGCGGCCTCAGGTGCCCGGCATCAGCGACAACATCCGTGTCATCTCGATCGTCGATCGCTTTCTCGAACATAGCCGAATCTTCTACTTCCACAACGGCGGCGACGCCCAGGTTTATGCCGGATCGGCCGACTGGATGGATCGCAACCTGAGCCGGCGCGTCGAGGTGCTGTTCCCGGTCGAGCATCCGGAGTTGAAGAATCGGCTGGTACACGAGGTCCTGGCAATCTGCCTGGCAGACAACACCAAGGCGCGCGAGCTATTGCCGGATGGAACGTATCAACGCGTCGCCCGCGGCCCGGAGCAGCCGGCGGTGCGCAGCCAGGAGCGATTCCTGGAGATTGCGGCGCAGAACACGCAGCGTCGACCGATGGAGATCCCGCCGCCCCCGCTGGTCGCCGGCCCCACGCCTCCCAAGCAGCGCGGCGCCCGCAAACGCACGTCCAAGACACCGAGCAATCAGGGGTGAGGGAATCAGGGGTTAGGGGTGCTACTCGTTCCCACGCTCTGCGTGGGAACGAGGAGGGGATTATTCCGTTGAGGTGAAATTGACGATGTCCACGCCGTCGGTGCTGGTGCTTTACAATCAGCCGTTGCTGCCCGAGGATCATCCGGACGCGCCATCGGAGATCACGATTGTCGACATTGCCCAGTCGATTGCGGGGATTCTCCGCAGCGCCGGTTACGCGGTGCGCCTGCTGGCATTGGGAACCGATCCCGAACCATTGTGGGCGGAGCTGCGCGGGCATCGACCCGATGCGGCGTTCAATCTTTACGAAGGGCAGGTCGACAACTCGGAGACCGAAACATACGTTGCAGGGCTCCTGGAATGGTCGGGGGTTCCCTTCACGGGATCGCCGGCACACACGCTGTCGCTGGCCCGAGCCAAGGATAGGGTGAAGTACCTATTGAAGGGAGCGGGGCTGCCGACCGCGGACTTCGTGCTGGTGGACGCGCTGCCGCTGCCGGCGTGGACGTTTTCGTTTCCGGTGATCGTGAAGCCGGCCCGGCTCGATGCCAGCGTGGGCGTGGAGCAGAAGAGCGTTTGCACGAACCGGGAAGAGGTCGAGAAAAGGGTCGAGTATATCCTGGCGACGTATGGATCGCCGGTGCTGGTCGAGCAATTCATCATGGGACGCGAGCTGCATGTGCCGGTGGTCGAGCTGCCGGAATTGCGGACGCTGTCGCCGCGAGAGATTCAGTTTCCGGACCCGACGCCCGGGGCCTGGCCGATTTTGACCTTCGACGGGAAATGGAATCCTGCGTCCCCCGCCTTCGATCATGCGCCGCCGCTGATCGCGAAATTGCCGGAGGCGACGTTGCGCGAGTTGGACCGCGTCGCCTGTCGCACTTTTCGCCTGCTCGATTGCCGGGATTATGCGCGGATTGATTTTCGCATGAACGAGCGAGGACAGGTATTTGTGCTGGAGCTCAATCCAAATCCGGAGATTAGCGAGGAGGCAAGCTTCGGCGGCGCCGAGATCCCGCAACGTGATCTGATTGTCGGACTCATCGAATCGGCCTTGCGGCGACGGAACGTCTCCCGTCCGACCTTTCGCTTCGATGCTCCCAGCGATGTCACTGAATGACCGGCAGTTTGGTGTCGGCCTTGGGAGCGCTTCCCTGCAGTTTCATCTGCATCTTCTGCGTCCAGCCCAGCCAGTCGGCGCGGGACGAGACGCCGGGCGTGCGAAAGATTTCGTGCCCGTCGGGCAGCGATTTCAGATCTTCGGTCAGCATGCGCAACGAGTCCTTGGCGTCGTCGCGCACCAGTGCGGCCTGCCCCATGTTGCCGATCAGGTCTGGCATGTTGCAGATGCGCAGGCAGGCGTAAAAGCTCTCGAGGGTGCGCCGGCGGCTGGTCTGCAGCTTCTTGAACGCGTTGAGGGCCTCGTAGTATTCTTCGCCGTCGAGATGGCATTCGCCGATGCCGAAGAGGGCCCGCCGCAACAGGGTATCCTCGAGCCTGGTGAGCTTCTCGCGCGGCCTGTTCTCGAGGTCGTCGGCTAGCTTCTGGTACGTCTTGGCCGCTTCCTGCAGCAGATCGCGTCGACGGTTGTGGAAGCTGCGCTTGTCGTCTTCCATCCGTAAGCGACGCATCGGATCCTGCTCGGTGCGGACCAGCTTGTCGATTTCCTTTTCCTTCTTCTCTTCCTTCTCGGCCAGCCGGCGATAGCATTCGCCGAGCTGTTCCCGTGCCGCCAGGGCGCCGGAGTTGCCGCCATAGACCTGGAGGCATTCCGTGAGCTGAATGCGCGCTTCCTCAAACTTCTGCATTTGCATGAGCAGGCCGGCCAGCTTGTACTGGGCTCGCTCCTGCCAGGAGCGATCGACGCTGCCGGTCGCATCCACGGTTTCCTTGAGGATCTGATACGCCTGCGTCAGGTTCTTCTTGTCGATCTCTTCCAGCGCGAGGTAGTAGCCGGATTTGCAGCGGAACTGGCTCGGATACTCGCGGCTCTTGATATAAGCCTGGCGGGCCGCGTCCCCCTTGCCCTGCGTGCGATAAAGATCGCCCAGGATGCACCACGCCTCGGCAAGACGGAGTTCGTTCTTTTCGACGAGTACGTGCTGATGCAGCGTCTTCTGGGTCAGCGCGGCGTCCTTCGCGGACAGGTAGCACTGAGCGCTGCGCCACAGCATGTCGGGACGCTCCGACTCCGGACGCACCTTGGCCGCCTCGGCATACGCCTCGGCGCCGCGGCGATACTGACTCTGCACCTCGGCGGCGCTGACCTTGGTCCCGCCCGCCTCGAGCTGATCGCGCATCTGCTCGGCCAATGCCTCGGCGGCCTCGGCGATCACCTTCTCCGCCGTCCCGCCAGGCGCGACCTTGCGGTACAACTCGGCGACGTCCTGCGTCTTCTGCGGATCGCCTGCCTTCTGGAACTGAGCGATTGCCTGGTCGAGCCAATCGCGCACTGATTTCAGCTCGATATGCGGATTCTTGTAGTCATCCGGCCCGTTGACGTTGGCCAGCGCCTGTTTCCAGTCGGCGAGCGCCTGGGTTGATTCCTTCGCGCCGAGCGATAGCCGCAGCTCACCCAGGCGCAAGCCTGCTGCCTGTCCATCGAAGCCGCCGATCTTGAGCGCGTCGGACCAGGCCCGGATCGCGTCGGCGGTGGCACGCGGTTCGACGCGAACGCAGCACGAGCCGAGCCGATACTGCACGCGAGCCCGCCCGCCCTCGACCTGCGATGCCTCGGGGAGCAACTCCTTCCAGATCGCGATCGCCTTGTCCCAGCGGCCATCCTCTTCGAGGCAGCGTGCCTGCAACAGCTTGGCCTTCACTCGCACCGGTCGCGAGGCCTTGCTGCCAACCTGCTCGAGCGCCTTGACCGCCTCGACGCGCTGGTCCTTGCGCAACAGAATCTCCGCCTGCTGCAGGTACGCCGCGGCCAGCGCTTCGGAGTCGCGCGCCGGCGTCAGATCGAGAATGCGTTGATTGGCTTTGAGCGCCGAATCCACGTCGGGCTTCGGCAAGCCGAGATATCCCTGCACCAGAAGCTGATAGCCGGCGAGCGGCGACTCGCCCCCCTTCTCCACCGACAACATCAACAGCTCCAGCGCCCGCGGTAACTCGCGGTTCTGCTGCAGCAAGGCGTTGCCGAGCCGATATTGCAGGAGCGGCCGGTCAGTATCGGCCACGCCAAGCGCATGGGCCTGCTCCAGCTGTTCGAGAGCCCGGCCCCATGCGAGCTTCGCATAGCTCGGTGGCTTTTGACGGGCCTGACGATAGTAAGCACATCCGGCAAGGAAATGAATTTCCCCCGCCTCGGCGCGATGTTCGCCCACGCGCCGCAGCAATGTCTCTGCCTGCGCGACCAGCCGATCGCCGTCCCCGGGCTCTTCCTTGTTGATGCCCGCACGCAGCTCGGCCATCAGGTGGGCAAGCTCGCGCTGCTGTGGCGTCAGGCGCCACGGCGCGCTCACTGCCACGCCGAGGAACACGAACAATCCGAGCAGGAACGCAGGCACCTGCCAGAGTTGACTGAACCTGCGCCGCGCCCGGCCAAGCGGAAGTTTTTCGATCGAGCTCATGTGGACTGCCAACCATCCTGGTTCGAGAACAATCCGTAGACCTGCTTGTGGCAGAATCATGACAAAGATGCAATACCAACAACGCGCGGACCAACCATGCTGGTCAATCTGGGCAATCCCGTCGGGTCGGGAGGGCGAGGCTCCTGCCGAGCCTAAATCCGCAAATACCTGTCGTGTGTCCGGTTTTCCGAAGGTATGGCTCGGCAGGAGCCTCGCTCTCCCGCCGCCACGGTGGACAGGCGCACGAAAGTTGCCATGAGCGTTGACGTTTTTCCATTCGTGCGACGATGTCGCGGACGCTATCATGTACCGCATGTCCAATTCGTCGCTCCAAGACGTCACGATGTTATGGGACTGGCCGCGACACTGGTCGTGGACCGAACGTATCTCGATCCGCGTCGCCGCCCTGCTGCCGTTCGTCGCGCTGATCGTCCTGGGACGCGAATGGAGCTGGCTGGCCGGCGCGTTGATGCTGCTCGCCTTCGTCCTCCTCAACGTCATCGTCTATCGGCACGGCGGCTGGCACCTGCTCGGACCCCATTTCTACTACGACGTCGTCCGCCTCGCTCGCCGCGGCCGCAGCACCGTGCTGCGCATCGTCTTCATCATCGCTCTGTTCTTTGGCCTGGCCTTCGTCTACGAGAATATACCTAGACACTCTCACCGCAACCTCAACGAATTCGCCCAGGTGTCGGAACGTTTCGCGTACACGCTCTTCATCGTGCAGAATGCCGCCATCCTCGTGCTCACGCCCGCGTACCTGGGGAGCGCGATCGCCGAAGAAAAGGAGCGGCGAACGCTCGACCTGCTTTTCACGACGCACCTGAACAGCACCGAGATCGTTCTCGGCAAGCTGACCTCGCGCATCATCCATCTGATGGGTTTCGTCATCGCCGGCTTTCCGGTCCTCAGCCTGGTGCAGTTCTGGGGGGGCATCGACATTTTCGTCATCGCCGGCAATCTCGTGAATACGCTGCTCAACATCATCACGCTCGGCAGCATGTGCCTCCTGGCATCGGCGCTGGCCCGGACGGTCGCCGGTGCGGTGATGACATGCTACGCCGTCATATTGCCGACCGGTTTCTGCTGCATGGCATCGCTGCGCGGTTTTCCGTTTGTGCTGCAAGACGCTCGCTCGGGAGGCCAGGGGAACGTCACGATCCAGGATCTCGGCGTGCTGCTCATCGTGCATCTAGTTTCGACGTGCGGCTTCCTGGCCCTGGCGATCGCGACCTTGCGCGACAAGGAGCCGTTGCGTCCGCTCGGTCCGCCGCCACGGCCACGGCGACGACGGGATGACGAGCGACGCCGCGAAACCGTCCCGGCGGCGGAGCCTCGGCACGAAGCGGCGCCGGCGCCGCGGCCACACGAAGTCGAGCCGGAGCGCGCGGACCTGTTCGCGGTGCCCTACACGCTGCCGCCGGTGACCGATGCGCCGCTGCTGTGGAAGGAGCGCAGCGTCGGCGGGCCGCCGCTCTTCTTCTCGCCGATCGTGCTGGTCCCCGCCCTCCCCTTTCTCGTGACCGGCTTCCTGATCATGGCCTTCTGGTTCCTGCGCGCTCTTTTCCTGACCGGCGAGGAATACGAGCGCACCGTGCAAACCTGGAGCGTCATCCTCAAATTCTTCTACTACGTGTTTCTCGGTATCTACGCCCTCGGCGTGGCCTGGCGCGCCGGGGCGACAGTCGCGCGCGAACGGCAACAGCAAACGCTCGAGCCGCTCTTGCTCTTGCCGATCGACCGCCGCGAGATCCTGCTGGCGAAGCTGATCGGTTGCCTGTGGCGCGGCTGGCCCTGGCTGGTGCTGGTCGGCTGTGTCATCGTCTTCGGCACCTTCGCCGGCGTCTATCATCCGTTCAGTGCGGTGCTACTGTGCCTGTACCCCTGGCCGATGATCGTGTTCATCGCCACGTTCGGCTTGCTCCTGTCGGTCGGCATGCACACCGTGCTGCGCGCGAACCTGGTGATGGTGATGACGCCGCTGTTCCTGATCGGCTGTATGAGTATCGGGCTGGAAGTTTGCACGTTCTCCCGATCGCGTCCGTCCGATCCGTATGATTCGCAAAACGCGCTGATCGCCGGCTGCCAGTTCCTCTTTTTCGTCTGCGGATCGCTCGGCTGCTGGAAGATCGCCCTGATGATGTTTGAGAATCGTTCGAGCCATGCGGCGGAATGAATGGCGAGCGGTAAGACTCGCGCGAACCTCGCTGACGCGTCGGGCTTGTGCCATTACAAGCCCACTGCGTAAGCGAGGGATTCGCGTGTCGCCTCGCTGACGCGTCGGGCTTGTGCATCGACTTGCTCACTATTTAAGAACGCTATCCTTCAGGAGTTCTTGATGTTCGCACTCAATTCCCGTTTGCTGTTGATCGCCATCGTCCTGTTGCTCGCCACGCATGTCCGCGCTGGCGACGTACCCGCCAAGCCGAAATCGCACACGTCGCGCAAGATCGAAGGCTGGACGGTGCGTGTCGATGATCGACTGCTGGAGCCGGCCAACGCGGACACGGCGAAGAAGGCCCTGCGATTTCTCGAAAACAGGCTCTATGAAATCACTGTCGTCGTGCCCAAGGACAAGGTCAAGAAGCTGCAGACGGTAACCATCCAGCTCGACCTGACGCACGGCAAGCTGGTGCCGATGCAGTATCACCCCAGCAAGGGCTGGCTCAAGGCGAATGGCTACTCGACCGACCTCGAAAAGTGCGTCCACCTGCCGCGGGCCGGCGATGTGGCGACCAAGCGCAACATCAACGAACAGCCGTGGTGCATCCTGCACGAGCTCGCACATGCCTATCACGACCAGGTGCTCGGCTTCGACAACGTCCGCATTCGCGAAGCCTACGAGAACTACAAGAAAAGCGGTCACGGCGACAAGACGCTCCTCTTCAACGGCAAACGCGTCCGCCATTACGCGCTTACCAACGAGAAGGAATTC
>DASRSQ010000448.1:0-10650 GCA_035656475.1 Gemmataceae bacterium
AGCTGGCCATTACAAGGCGTGCATGCTTGACGAGGACGTGCTTATAAAGTCGGAATTGTGGCGAGGGTACTTCATCATTGCCTATCACCGCACCTTCGGCAACACCTCGCGGGCCAGCAGTTCCATGCTCTTGCGCGCCAGTTCGTGCGACAGCGTGCCGGTCTGGCAGCCGGTCAGCACGACGCCGGCGCCGACTTCCTTCTGGTAGCGCGATAGCTTCTGGCGGACCGTCTCGGGGCTGCCGACGATGGCGAAGACGCCGTTCTCGATGTCGGCCCAGGTCTTTTGCTGATATAAGAAGTATTGCTGATTCTTCAAAATCGCCGCCGCCGACTTCGCGCTCGTGTAACCCGGCGGCGTGTGGCCGATGCCCTTCAGCAGGTTCTTGATGAAATACCAGAGCGCTGGCTCGAACTCTTCGCGCGCCTGCTTGTCGGTCTCCGCGACATAGATCGGCACGCCCCAGCCCATCTGCTCGGGGTGCGGCTCGTAGCCCGCCTTCTGGCACGCCTCGCGGAACTGGGCGAACACGCGCTTGAACACGTCGATGTGGAAGTACGGAATCCCCATGTAGCAATAGCGACGCTGGGCCACGAACTCGATCGTCTCCTGACTGCCGACGCCCGGAATCCAGATCGGCGGGTGCGGCTTCTGCAACGGCGTCGGCCAGGGATTCACGTAGCGGAAATAGTAGTGCTTCGAATTCCACTCGAACGGCCCCGGCGTTGTCCACGCCTTTACGATCAGGTCGAGCGCCTCGCGGTATTTTTCCCTGGCGGTCGTCGGATTGATCTGGTACGCGAAATACTCCGGTCCGCCGCCGATAACCATGCCAGCGATCAGGCGGCCATTCGACATCACGTCGAGCATCGCGAATTCCTCCGCCACGCGCTGCGGCGGGTTGTACATCGGCAACGCATTGCCGATGACCGCGATCTTCACCTTCGACGTGCGCTGCGTGAGCGCTCCGGCAATGACGTTCGGCGACGGCATCAGGCCGTAGGCATTCTGATGATGCTCGTTGACGCAGATGCCGTCAAAGCCGAGCTCCTCGGCGTAGGCGAGCGTGTTGATGTATTCGCGGTAGAGCTCGTGTCCCTTGACCGGATCGTAGAGCGAGTTTGGCACCCAGATCCACGCGGAGTCGTACTTGTCATCGAAGTCCGCGGGCAGGTGCGGGTAGGACATGAGGTGGAAGAAGAAGTATTTCATGCAGTCGATATACGCTGCGCGAAGTGTGGCTGCAAGCGTTCAGAATCCGCCGCTTGCGGCGTAGCAGTTCGATTACGAGCCGCGACCGTGAGGGAGCGCGACTTGCCACGTCAGGCCGAACATGACGAGCCAGGAGCGCAGCAGCGTTGCGACGTAGAGATCGAATTGCTGCACGAGTGGTCCGCTGATGAGGCCGAGCACAACGATGGCGAGAGGCACGCTTACGGGCATTGGCGTCTTCTCTTCGTTCACACGGAGCAAGTCCGGCAACACCAACGCGAGCGGCGCGAGCAGCATCACGTCGGCGTAGCCCCAGCGATGCGGCAGGAAGAACTCCGTATCCAGTGCGAGCACGACAATCAGCGCGAAGGATGCGACCAACGAATCGTTACGCCGCAGCCAGGCAAGCGCGAGCAGCGCCGACGCGAGAATTGCCAGAATCGCCTTGCTGACCAGAGCAAGATTCAGCATCCGCACGAGGCCCAGATCGTGTTGCGAAGCCCACAACACGGCAAACGAGCTGGATTCGATATTGCGCAGCGAGTGCGGGCCCGCGAATTCGACGCCTTCCACAGGGCCCTCGTGTTGCGGCCGTTGCATCTCAACAATCGGGCTGCCCTGAATCGAGCGGTAATACTGGTCGCCGACGGCGAGATACGCTTGCCAGCTCGACGCCGGCAGCGCCGGCAGCGTCGCGAGGACGCCGACCGCGACCGTTGCGAGCATGGCAACGCTCATGCGCCAGCGGCGCGTCAGCAGCAGAGCCGGCGCGATCACCAGCAGGTTGGGCCGCATCAGTCCGAGGACGCCGAGGGCAACGCCGGCGATTAACAAATCGACGTCGCCGCGGCGCGACCAGTAGATCGCGGCACTGAGAGCGAGCAGCTGGAATACGTAAACCTGGCCGCGCTCGAGGTGCAGCCGCCAGACGTCGGTCGCGATGATGAACAGGACCGCGGCCAGCAGGAGAAGCACGCGTTGCCGCTGCTCCGGCAAGCTGCGCACGAGCAACATCAAGCTGCCCAGCATCGCGAGCCATTCGGCGACGAACGACACGAGCCGGATTACACGCCACGGCAGCGGCCCCAGCGGTGCGTACAGCAGCAACGTCGGCGGCGACACGGTCAGCCGATGCGCGTCCTTGTCGTACACCGGATCGAGCAGCGTCTCCGGCATGCCCGGCTGCCAGATGAAGGTGTACGGATCCTCGCCCGTCAACATCACGCGGGCGCCGACGACGCGGTTGCGCAGATCGTCGCCGGGATGAACACGATTGTCTCGAATGGTCCAGTAGAGCACGAAGACGGTGACGACGAGTGCAAGACGGAGCAGCGTGCGTTCCAGCGGCGTGAGACGTTCAGGCTCGAGGGCGAAGAGATGCCACAACATCGGGATCTCGAGAGTACAAACGGAACGCTAATCGGCACTAATCGCATTCAAAGGCGAATGCAATAAGAGCCACGGATGAAACACGGATTAACACGGATAAGAGAATGCTAGCGACTCTTCTATCCGTGTTAATCCGTCATCCGTGGCTAATTTTCTTCCGAATTCGATTAGTGCCGATTAGTGTTCGATTAGTGTTCCGTTTTCTAAACCTTCACGGCTTCCGCGGCGTGTTGTTTGACGACCGCGGCACGTTCGAGGCCCGACTTGCGGATCGTCGCCGATTCCTGATACTCGCTGTCGGTGTTGACGGCCCACAGGTCGTGGCCGCGATTGTCGAGGACGTTTTCCGCGGCCAGCACGCCCATCAGGATGCTGTGGTCCTGGTTGTTGTACTTGAACGCGCCGTAGCGGCCGATTGCCTGCAGGTTCTCGAACTGACGCACATGCTCAATCACCGGCTGCAGGTGATCTTTGTAACCCTTCGCGTAGATCGGATAGCAACGGCGAATGCGATGCACGTGCCCGGCGAGGATCTGCGCATCGGCGACCAGGCCGGTGGCACGGATTTCGCGCGATGCCAGGTCGATCAGCGTGGCGTCATCGTCGCGCCAGAGTGGGTCCTCGTCATTGCACCAGTATTCGAGCGCGAGAATGCTGTTGGGTGAATCGCCGTAAAGGTCGGGAACCCAGTTACGGAAGTTCGTGACGCGGCCCATGCCGAGCTCTGGCGAATGGATGTAGAGCCACTGGTCCTTGAACAGGTCGGCACTGGCGACATTAAGGTAGACCAGGATCGTGTTGCGGAACTTGAGCTGCCGCACCGCGCGTTCGACCGGCACCGACATGTTCCCCAGCCCACGTACCAACAGCGTCAACGGCATCGTCGAGATCACGTGATCGAACGGCTCGATGCGGCCGTCGTCGAGCTCGAGCGCGTGCACCGTTCGGCCATCGTGGAGGATTCGGCTCACAGGCGTGTTGAGGTGTACACCGCCGCCGGCTTCGCTGACGCGCTCGGCCATGCGTTCGTAGACCATGCCCGTGCCGCCGGTCGGAAACGCGAACTGGTCGACAAGTGTCTTGTGCTTGCCCTGGCCGATGCCGAGGGCAGCTTTGATGGCTTCCCCGAGCGAGAACTTCTTGATGCGCTGGGCGG
Source organism: Gemmataceae bacterium (assembly GCA_035656475.1). Classification (GTDB taxonomy): domain Bacteria; phylum Planctomycetota; class Planctomycetia; order Gemmatales; family Gemmataceae; genus SIAQ01. The sequence goes on from DASRSQ010000448.1 coordinate 3,758, forward strand.
CAAAATCGGCGTCGAGCTGATCGCACGGGATGCCCCACAGCTTCTCGCTGTACGACTTGAAAAACATATCGAATAGCCGACGGCCAAAACGGCCGACGACCCACGATTCGAACGTCTGATTGTCGTAGACGCTGTACGACGGACGCACGCGTTCGCAGAGGTAGCTCGACAAGCAGCGGACGGCGTTGCCGACGCCCATGTTCCAGAGGGCGTTGGCGGGTTTGAGCGGGTAGTGGAAGAAGCGATTCTGGTAGTAGATGCGGGTGAGGCGATCGACCATGCGGTAGTCGGAGCCGACGACTTCGAGCCAAACGTCATTGACGCGTTTGTCCTGGCTGAAGAAGCGATGCGGGCCGAGATCGACTTTTTGGCCCCAGAGGTCGATGGTCCGCGACAGTCCGCCGACGTTCTCGCCGGCCTCGAAGACTTCGACCTGGGCGCCGCCTTTGCTAAGCTGGTAGGCCGCGGTGATCCCCGCCGGCCCGGCACCGATAATGCCGACTCGCATGCAAGCTCCGTTCGCGCAGACTTTGACTATTATCCTTGGGAAACTTGGCATACGAATCGGGCTGGGGCAAATGAGGTTGACGGATTTACAGGAAATGCGGGCGTCCGGTCGATAGTACTGCTTGGTAAAATGTCTCGATGCAACTGCTTTACGATCCACGTGACGCGCCAATTCATCAGAAGCTAGGGAGCCGGTTGCTCGATTGGCTGGACGACTTGGGCGCCAAGCCGATCGACGAGACCGATGCAAACGACGAGGCATTTCTGTTCACGGGCGCTCGGCCCATGGCGGATTATCGGCGGCTTGTCACTGCACTACCGTTTTTGCGAGATAGGCCAGAAGAAAGGGAGACGCTCCTTCGACTTGACACGGTGCTGGAGGCAATAAAGCGCGCGAATGTCAAGGTGCCGATGCCTCGGACGTGGCTGATGCCGCTCGATGTTCCGTTGCCAGACGACCTAACCTATCCGTTGTTCCTGCGCACTGCGGAAACCTCCTGGAAGAAAGGTGGGCGCATCTCGAAGGTTCAAAGCCACAAAGAGTTGGAAGCGGAGGCGGCGGAGCTTCGGCGAGCGTTCGGTTGGGACGCGACGATTCTCGCACGTGAGTGGCTCGACCTGGCGTCGGCCGGGAAGGGGAACTACGGACCCGTTGCGCAGGAAGTCCGGATCTGGATTGTCGATCAAGAGCCGTTTGCGTGGTCGTTTCACTTCATGAATATTGTGTCGGCACCCAAAGGATTTCCACCCGGAAAGAACGACCTAAATACACTTCGTGTCAATGCTGCCGCTGTTGCCCCGGCATTTGAGTCAAGGCTTGTCGCAGCCGACTTTGCCAAGGGCCGCGACGGTCGATGGTATTTCATCGAAGCAGGTCCCGGTAGTTGCGCAGGCACATCCCATGAGGCAGTATTCAAGGCGGTGGCAGGCAAGCTCATGCGAGAGGCCCTAAACCTGCCTTCAGACAGGCTGGGCGGGCTACTTTGAATATTGGTAGATTCCAGCACGTCTATTGGCGAGAAGCCGCTGCCCGATTTTCATCTCCCGTTCACTGCCGGTTCCCGTATAATCAGGGGATTGAAGTACCTCGCCCCTCATTCATATGCATGCGACCTCGACCATCTCATTGACGCCCCGATTGTTTCCGGCTGCACCGATGCCGTTGCAGCCGTTTGACTTTCATACCCCGACGCGCGTCGTCTTCGGCCCCGGCACGCTCAATCGGCTCGGCGAGCTGGCGCGCGAGCTCGGGGCGACGCGCGCTCTGCTCGTCACCGATCCGGGGCTCGCCCTGACCGGCCATCCGCATCGGGCACGCGTGTCGCTCGAACAGGCCGGGCTCGCAGTGCATGTCTTCGACGATGTCGAAGAGAATCCGACGTCGAAGCACGTCGATATCGGCGTCGGCTTCGCCAAACCGCTCAATATCGACCTGATCGTCTCCGTCGGCGGCGGCAGCGCGATGGACTGCGCCAAGGGGATCAACTTCATCCTCACCAACGGCGGCATCATGGCCGACTACAAGGGCTTCGGCAAGGCGAAGAAGCCGATGCTCCCCTCGATCGGCATTCCGACCACCTCTGGCACGGGCAGCGAGGCCCAGTCCTACGCCCTCATCGCCGACGAAAAGACGCATCTCAAGATGGCGTGTGGCGACCGCAAGGCCGCCTTCGCCACCGCCATCCTCGATCCCGAACTCACCGTCACGCAACCGACCAAGGTCACCGCCCTCACTGGCATCGACGCCCTCTCGCATGCCATCGAGTCGTACGTGTGCACCAAGCGCAATCCGGTCTCGCAGATGTTTGCCCGCGAGGCGTGGAAGCTGCTCGAAGTCAACCTCGAAAAGGTGCTGCACAATCCGAAGGACCTCGAAGCCCGCGGCGCCATGCAGATGGGCGCCTTTTTGGCAGGCACCGCCATCGAGAACTCGATGCTCGGCGTCTGCCATGCTTGCGCCAACCCGCTCACCGCGCACTACGGCATCACGCACGGCCTCGCCATCGGCGTCATGCTGCCGCACGTGATCGCGTTCAACGCGGTAATGGTGCCGGAGCTCTACGAGGACCTGATCGAGGAAGCGGGCCTCAAGAACGGCCACGTCGGCGGCGCCGCCGAGACGCTCGCGCGCCACATCGCCAGCCTGATGAAGCTCGCCGGTTTGCCGACAACGCTCACCGCGTGCGGCGTCAGCAACGGCATCCTGCCGCTGTTGGCCGAGGAGGCATCGCAGCAGTGGACTGCGCGCTTCAACCCGCGTGCGGTGACGGAGCGCGAGATCATTCAGCTCTACGAATCTGCGTTGTGATCAACCAAATCCGCTTTTGCCGCCGCTCCGCGGCAAGCTTGAACGCGTAAGCATGGGAAGGCGCGGCGTGAAGCCCAGTAATACTCAAGCCTGCTTCGCGCGAGCGGTCAGCACCACCGCGCCCAGTAATCGGACGTCCACCGCCTGTCGCAATCCATGGCATGCTGTACTTGGATGATGGTGGCGCCGTCCTGCTGGGCCAGTCGGCTGCGGGTTCCGTCAGGCAGGAAAGCCTGACCTACTCGCGATTTGTTGCCTATATCAGCGTGCGCGATTCGGCAGCGTCTGCTGCCGAATCGCGCACGAATATTTAGCGCACCAGCCACTGCGCCGCGGCGCTGTCGTCCGATTTCGCCTCCTGCAACTGCAGCATCTTCGCTTGCCCGGCGGATTGATACGCGGCTTGCAGGAACGCGGCGGAGCCGGCCCCCTTGGTGTTGTGCAGGTACAACTCGTGCGGCGCGATCGTGCCGGCGAGCGTCAGCAGGCCGCCGTACTTGAGGGCGCCGGGCAGCATCATCTCGTCGTCGAAATCCTTGACGTTCTCGAAATTGAAGCCATTGACGTCCGCAGCGGTCCGCGCGACGGCGTTGCCGCTCAGGCCGCGGGCGAGGACCACCCACGGACCAGCCTTGCCGAAGCCGATGAGGTCAACGGTGCTAACTTTCTCGTGTCCCTTCGCATAGGCGACCGTCGTGAGAATGTCGTGGACGCGCTCGGCGACCAGGGCGCGGTTGTAGCCGAAGAAGTAACCGGCGTAGGCCAGGCTGCCAACTTTCATGTTGGTGGTCGGGCGATCCTTCGGATCGACGCCGATGCGAAAGGCATCGATGGCGAGGATGCCGGCTCCCTTGTCGACAAGCGCCTGCGCCGCGGGGACGAGCTTGTCGTCCTTCCACAGGCTGGCGATGCCGTCCGGATGGACCCACACCACCGCGGTGCCATTGAACGCCGGCGTGATCACGGTCAACGCCTTGACGCGCTCCCCTTTGCCCTTGCGGCTCAGGACGACCTCGCGCGTGACGGCGCCTCCCTTCTGGACCTGCTCTCCCTTGCTGACAACTTCGACGTCTTTCGACGCCGCCAACTCGTCCGTGATCATCGCCCGCAAGGCGCCATGCTCGATCTTCTGAAACTTCGCCAGGCTCGCCTGGTCCTTCGGCATCAGCGACTGCAACTGCTTTTCCTGCAGCGCGGTCAGTGTCTTTTTCAACGTCGCCGCGTTGGCGGCGTCCGCCGGCTGCGGATGCTTGTCGTCGTACACCGACAGCTCCTTCGGCGGCACCGCCTTGAACGGCTGCTCCCGGATCGTCCCCTCGGCGCCGAGCCTCAGATGCTGATTGAAGAACTTGTACATCACCTCCCGGCTCGGCTGATTGTAGTTGTGCGGGAAGCTCAGGTACTTCGCCATCACCTTGTCCTCGGCGCCGTACATCGCGTAGATTTTCTTCAGCTCCGGCAACCCCTTCTTCTCGATCTCGACGGTCCAGTCGTTCGCCCCGGTCATGCCGAGCGGGCGCGGAGCGATGAGGGCCGACAACTCGATATTGGTCGTGCCAACGCGGAGATAGGCGCAATTCTCGCAGATGCAGCCGCCTTGCATGGACGTCGACACCATGACCGCCGGAAACGCGGCGGCGATACGGTCATCGCAGGCGGCGAGGATGAACGATTGCGTGCCGCCGCCCGACGCGCCAGTGATGCCAATGCGGCTCGCATCGACCTCAGGGAGCGTGACGAGGAAGTCAACGACGCGCATGCTGTTCCACGTCTGCAGGTTCATGAAGGTCTGCAGGCGAAGCTGGGCGTCGACGTCCTTGAAACCTTCGCGATGCGTGATCTTCTTGCTATCGGAGTTGCCGACCATGTCGTAGTGGAACACGACGCAGCCAAGCCGGGCGAGCATCGCACAGCCGGCTTGATGGAAATACTTCGAGCTTTCCTCGGTCGCTTCGGCGCCAGTCTTCTTGTCGTTATCCCAGCTCTTGGCGGTGGAAAGCCGTGCATCGGTCCAGTGGCCGTGCGCGTAGAGGACAGCCGGATGTTTGCCCGGCCTGGTCGGACGATAGAGATTGCCGGTGACGTAATGCCCCGGATGGCTGACGAAGAAAACCTTCTCGACGGTGTAGCCATCGCGCTCGATCTTGCCATGCACGACGGCGTTGAGCGCGACCTTTTCGGGCAGCGGCCACAGACCTTGCGAGACGAGCAGCTGTTCCTTGAGGACGGCGCGACGCGCCTCCCATGCTTCCTTCGTCTCGGGCGGCGTCCACGGGAAGTACTTGAGATTATAGTGGGCCGGCGGCGTGGTCAGACGTTTGTCTTTTTCCTGGGCAATGGCGCCAGTCGCGGCGGCTAACAGAACGGCGATGACGAAAATGCGTTTCATGGGATACTCCCAAATCATTGCACACGCTACCTCCGGCATCGCTGCGCTCATGCCGGGGCTTGGCGGGATGGTTACAGGGACTTGACGTAAATGTTGCGGAATTCGACGCGCTTGTTGTAGCTCTGGAAGCCGATGTGGCCCTTCTTGTTCGATTCGAGAATGCCCGGGTGCTTCTTGCCGTGCTCCTTGACGTAGTCGTCGAGGTCGGCGTCGACGAGGGTGGCGCGGTTGTTGTAGACGGTGATCTTGCGTCCCTTGGCGACGATTCTCATGACGTTCCATTCGCCGATGGCGTTGTTCTTGATGGTCTTGGGAGAGACGACGTTGTAGATGGCGCCGGTGTGTTGCCATTCGGCGAGTTTGCCGGGCCAGCCTTCGTCGTCGATGAGTTGGATTTCCATGCCGACGTAGGCGGGATCGCCTTTGAGGGGAGAGCGAAGTCCAACGCCGGAGTTGCCTCCCTTGGGCATCTTGTATTCGAGGCGGAGTTCGAAGTCGCCGAATTCTTTTTCGGTCATGAGCCAGCCGCCGCCGCCCCCTTCGCAGTAGATGACGCCCTTGTCGGCGCCCCAGACTTTCATGTTGCCGGTGGCTTTCCAGCCGGTGAGGTCTTTGCCGTTGAACAGGGACGTGAAACCTTCGGGCACGTCGCCGCCGGCGCTGAGCGAGCCGGCCAGCACGACGACGAGGAGAGGCGCGAGGATGCGTGTCATGGCGTTCCTTTGGGTGGAAGGTGTGTCGATGGCGAGAGCGTCGATGGGCATCATAAGCGCCTCGTCGATCAACTGCCAGCAAATTTATTTCGCCGTGTCCTCAGCACATGCGTCATGATCGTCCGCTCGGCGGTTTAGCGTACCGCGTCGCCCGCATTCACATCTCGCAATTGCAAGGGGCGACGTGCGCTAAACCGCCAGGCGGACAACGACGACGCACCCCAAGCGATGAGACGTTTTGGGAATAATTCTGCTTGACGGTTCCCGCATTTCCGATAAACTCTAATGAGACTGAATCTCAAGAGCAAGTACGCGGTGCGGGAATGCCAAACGAACTGCTGCCCCTGGAATTCTTGAACGCCGGCGCCTGGGCCGATGTCGCGGACGTGACCGGCGAACCCGGCTGGGTGACGCGACTCGCCGAGATGGGCGTCCGCATCGGCAGTCGATTGCGCGTTCTGCAACCGGGCAGTCCCTGCCTGCTGCAGGTTGGCGAATCGCGCCTGAGCTTGCGTGGCGACTGGACGATGCAGATTCTGGTGCGGCCCGTGGCGATGTGATGCAGGCGCTCGTCTACACGGAACTCGCTGCGAACTCGACCTACCATCCAGAATGTGCAGGCGAGCCGCCAGCACCACGGGCCATTGCCCAATGAACACCGATTTTACCAAAGATCTGCCACGCCAGCCGCATCGCCGGGCAACCATGACGCTCGATGAACTTCAGCAAGGCCAGCGTGCCCGCATTGATGGCTTCGACGGCGACGATGTCGTCCTGCAGCGCATGATGGAAATGGGCCTGCTCGAAGACGAAATCGTCGAGGTCCTCGGCTTCGCGCCGCTGGGCGACCCGATGGAAATCCGCCTGCGCGACTACCGCCTCAGCTTGCGTCGCAGTGAAGCCGCCCGCATTCGTGTCTCCCTCCTGCTTTGAGATTCTCCCCGCAAGTTTGGGAAGTGGCTGAATTTTTGGATGA
>DASRSQ010000449.1:0-2317 GCA_035656475.1 Gemmataceae bacterium
TCGAGGGTTGCCCTGCATGACCGCCAGCGAAGCTCGAGAAGCCTACGAACGTCTCACGCCGCGGTTGAAAGATGTGCTTGTGATGGTTGCGGACGGACACTCCTCGAAGGCGATCGCGACGAAGTTGAACATAAGCCTGAAAACAGTCGAGTTCCACCGGAGACGGTTACACCAGCAGCTGGGCATCCGCGGCGACGCGCTGCTGGCGAGATTCGCTGTCAGGGTGGGCGTTGTGGCCGACTGACGCTTTCCGAGATGTAATTTGCCGACGTATCGGTCCATGGAGAAAATCATCCTGTCCTGCCTGTCGGCATCGTGGGTGGTTCTGGCTCGAACCCCAACGGTCCGAGGCGGGACATTTTCTTGCGCGATTCGTGATTAGAAGGAAAGCTGGCCCCGGAGCTAATAAAACATGAAGCCAAGATCGCCTTCGACATCACGGTGGCGCCGTTCGATCAATGGCGCGAGCAGTTCGAAGCTGGCGCCGAGCCCGACGGCGAACTGGCGGAGATGCCCGACGCGTGTGGGATCGCCAGCGACATTGCTGGAATAACGCTTCATCGGCGAACTGCAAGTTATGTATGCCAACACTAAGTTCCAGCGGGCGTGCAAGAAGGTGACGAAGCGGAAACTATTCTCGGCCGCGAGGAAGGTGAAAAGGCCTGGGCCGCGCTGACGTCATCCCGGAAGTCTGATCGCCAGCGGTATGCAAACGCAAGCACGTAGGTGCTCACGGAGCGATGAGCGGGCAGCACCTATCGCACTATGAACCCAAGAACAGCCACGCCCACGCCCAGCACAAGAAACACAGATGTGGCGTAGTAGATAGACGACCGCTTCCAGAAGATCGCGGCGTCTACCGTTTCTCGAACCTGTGCCGGAGAGTTAATCCTCAGCGTGACGTTGTAAGGGATTCACTCCGAACAAGGAAGAAACAGACGCCAGCACGAACATCATCGCTGCTGTAATTCTCGTCCATTGCGGATAGCCCGCGTCGCCAAGAAAAAATGCTGACCCACCCGACAAGGCGATGCTAACGGTCAGCAGTTTGCTCAGCACATCGTTGAGGAGCGGCAAGGTTTTTTTGAACAGCTCGCCCCCGAGGTCGTGGTAGAATTCGTCCTCCGCCGTGGTGTGCGTGCCCTTGACTTCAATCAGTACGTCACTGTGTTCAGCGTCTTGCATTGCGGGCACCTCTCCGTCACAGTTACCTTTTTCTCGTCCGGTTTCGTTGTCTGACTCAGGCTTACAGGTTTCTGATCCGCGTTCACCTTGAACTTGTGTTGGCATTTTACACACTCAACCAAGATCGTAATAGGCATGGTCGGAAGGTAATCGGGGTATGTTACTGCCAACGACTCGAAGGTGCTGCCCTCTTTCATCCGAGCGACTTGCCGCCCGATCCGGCAATGGCAATGGGGGAATGTCTGATTTTTTGTTGCGTCAGACAAACGCGCGCGTACAATACTCACCTAACTTTCACATATGCCGCAACCCCTGCCGGAGACTAGCCAATGGAGATAGAGACCTGGGTGCTCCCACTGCTAGTAATTGGTATATTCATCATTCTGCGAGTGATCAGCATCATCGAAGTGAGACAGATTCCCCCTGATTTGCAAGTTACCAAGTCGGCCACAGCGACAGCTTCGGCATCAGCATTACCTATTGGAGAAAGACGAGCATCTTCGTGCTGATTCGGACGAGGGCTTCAAGGCCACAGTCGCGGGCTCGAAATCGTGCCCGTGTGATTCCGAGGTGATCGAGTCGAATCCCTTTCCGGGAGACCCTCTCCAGGATGTTGACCGCTTCGGAGTCAAACGCCGACAGGAGCAGCACGCGCCACGCTTCAATTGCCGATCGCCAGGATTCAGACGGTGACTTCAAGAAGCGGCACAGCGAGGTCGTGCGGCTCCATGGGCAACTACTGGACTTGCGGCTCCTCGCAGAGATCGACGCCGACACTTACGCCGCTAATGCCCAAGAGCTTCGGGACGAGGTGACCGAACTGCGGCTCAAGATTGAGCGATGCAGCCGTGGAAGGAACGAATTGACCGACATCGCCGTGAAAGCGTTTGAACTCCCGCAAAGCCTGCGAGCGAAGTGGTTTGCGGCAGATTACGTCGCCAAACGTCGAATCCTCGAAATCATCTGTTTGAACTGGAAGCTCGTCGGCGTAAGTCTTGTTCCTGAAATGAGAAAGCCCTTCGACTTGCTAGCCGAAGGGCTTCTCCAGAAAGATAGTCGGGGTGACAGGATTTGAACCTGCGACTTCGTGGTCCCAAACCACGCGCTCTAGCCAAGCTGAGCTACACCCCGC
>DASRSQ010000450.1:0-14595 GCA_035656475.1 Gemmataceae bacterium
AATGGAACGGCGTCCCCTGATCGACGATGCGTTGCCCCTCGCTGCCATACTCGGCGGCGAACGGGATCGACGGATCGCTGAAGTGGTTCAGCTCGGTGAGCGTGCCATAGACATTCGCGAGCTCGTGCTTCGGCGTCGCCGGATCGTGGGCGGCGCCGCACATAAGATGGCAGACGACCTTGGCATCCGGGTGCCGAAGCGTCGTGAGCAGGCGACGCAGAGCGTAGCCGAGGTCCGGCAGCATGCCGCTGGCCCCACCGCCGCCGGCGGCGAGCACATAGACGCGCGGCGTGCTGTTGATCAGGGCGAGGCCCGTGTTCTCGACCGACTTGTAGACGCAATCGGGATGCGTGATCTCTTGCAATTCGCGCCGCAAGCGCGCGAGCAGGCGTTGCTGGTTGTCCGCGAACGCCAGGCGGCCCAATGCCCGCGACCCCTGCGTTTGCAGCGACCGCGGCATCGCGTACAGCTTGTCGCGCGGCAGCCACTCCGCGAGCTGGTCCAGGCTGCGCCGACGATAATTCACCACCGGCTGTAGCTGCAGCGGATAGTAGTCATTGCGGCTCAACGCCACCTGCGGCGATCCATGGAACGCGACCTGCGCGGCCTCCGGATCGGTGTCGATGTAAAGGAACCGCAGCAGCGGCAGCTTGCTCAGGTCGCCGAAGCGATCGAGGAATCGGCAGCGCAGCTCGATCAACGCCTTGCGGCCAAAGGTGCCCAGACCGATGATCAGCGTCGGCCGCAGCGAGCCCGTGTCGGGTTGCACGACCGTGACGCCGAGATCGGAAACCTCGACATCCTGCTTTTCGTCATCGTCGTCGCCATCATTGGCCACCGCCAGGCCGATCGGCTGACCAACCGCCGCCGTACCGTCCCTCGGCTCGAAATCTTGCAGGAAGATGTCTTCCATCGTCTCCGACAGCGACTTCGGCTTCTGGCCGAGCCCCGCCGGCAACGCCTGCGGCCGAACCTCGACGATCCGCGCCGTCGAACGCGCCTTGTACAGCGCCGCGACGAAACCCATCGAGTTCGGATAGCGCTTCGTCGGATCCTTCGCCAACGCCTTCGCCAGCACCGGCCGTTCGACTTCCGGCAACGAACGCAGGTCCGGCTCGGCCTGCATGTGCATCTGCGCCATCTGACGAATGTTCTTCGCCAGGTACGGCCGATGCCCGGTCAGCAATTCTTGATAGACGATGGCGAGACTGTATTGATCGCTCTGCGGCGAGATCTTGCCCTGGAACGTTTCCGGCGGCGCGTACAACGGCGTCACGCCGCCGAGGATGCCGGACGCGCTCGACTTGTCGCAGCCCTTGACCAGACCGAAGTCGGCTACTTTGACGCGATCGCCGATGAGGAACAGGTTGCGTGGCTTGACGTCGAGATGTTGCAGCTGATGCTTCTCGTACATGTAATCGAGAGCTTCGGCCGCGTCGCGCATGTAGCGCATGAGATCATCGCCGGGGATGCCGATGAGGCCCGACGACTGGCATTCTTGAAAGCGATCGTGGAGGGTGCGGTCCGCCAACTCCATGACGATGATGAGTTCGCCCTGGATGAATTCCATGCGTTCGACGGAGCAGACGAAGGGATGACGGACTTCCTTGATGCGCTGCAGGGCTTTCCATTCCTGCTCGGCGCGTATACCGTCGGTGTCCATGGAATTGAGATTTCCATAGACGAATTTGATGGCTTTGAAGAGCCCGCCCGGCGCCTCGCACTTCCAGACCTCGCCGAAACCGCCGGATCCCAGGGGTTCAATGAGCCGATACCCGGGAATGGGTTCCGAGTTCGCCTCACGTATCCAGGTCATGTCGCACCCAATACATCAGGTTACCGGCGTCAGGATCGGGCTTCGCCGAGAATCATTGCGTTGTCCGTGGGCGAACACCGACGCCTCACACCAGGGGGAGGACGACTGCACAAGCGTAGGTCGCAAGTTGCAGTTTGTCCAATTTGAGATGAGAGCAAAATGCAACAATATTGGGCAGAATCGCGCGCAGCCCTGGAAATAATTGATTGATCGAAAAGAAATAGGTCGACGTGTGGCATAGACAAGCATCATCATGATCCGCTCGGCGGTTTAGCGCACGTGTCGCGTCAATGCGTGCGATTGTGTGCGCTAAACCGCCGAGCGGACGATGACGACGCAATCCTGGGCGACGAGGAGAACACCATGCGATTTTTGATTTGCCTTTCCATCCTCTTCGCCCCCGCACTGGTCTGGGCCCAGGACCTACCCGCCGCCGACGGATCCATCGAAGTCCCCGCCCAGGAATGGCCGCTGCGTCCGGGGCCTCGCAAAGTGCGCGTCCTCATCCACTATCCCGGCGGTAAACTTGTCAACGTCAACAAAGATACCGGCATCATGCTGACGCTGCACAATTGGGGCGGCGTCGATTGCGTCGGCACCGCCAATCCGCGCTCTCTCGCCGACAAGCTCAATGTCATCGCTCTCTGCGTCAATTATCTCCAGAGCGGGCCGAAGGACTCCATTGAAGGTCCGGAACCCTACGACTTCGGCTATCTGCAAGCGCTCGATGCCCTGCGTGCCCTCCATGCTGTGTTCCATCACCTGAAGGCGAACAAGCGTGACTTCGCTGCCGATCGCATCTACGCCACCGGCGGCTCGGGCGGCGGCAACGTCGCGCTCATGGCCAACAAACTCGCGCCGCGCACCTTCGCCTGCGTCATTGACCTCTGCGGCATGCCCAAGCTCTCCGACGACATCGCCTTCAACCTCCCCGGCGGCAGCGATCTCAATGCCCGCTATTCGCGCGACCCGAAAAGCCCGAATTTCCTGTCGCTCGATCATCAAGAGCTGCGCTACGTCGGCAATCCCGAGCATCTCGCGGTCATGAAGCAACTCGGCGCCTCGGCGAAGATCATCGTGGTCCACGGCGTCGATGATACGACGTGCCCCTATGCCGACGCCCGCGAGATGGTTGCGTGGATGACTCGAGCAAAGCTCGACGTCGAGCCGCACTGGACTGGCAAGAAGGATCTCGATGGCAAGATCTTCACAAGCAGCGGCCACGCCCTCGGCGATCGCACCCGCATCGTCTTGCAGGTCGCCGGCAAATATCTCGATCCGACCGGCTCTGCGTTGCGCCGGCCCGGTGCGACCGATTTCGAACGGCGCGAGGACATTCGTTTTCCGACGACCGGGGGCGCGTTCGTCATCTCGTACAAGACCGGCTATCCGGTCGGACGCTTCGAGCCGACGCGCCTCGTTGCCTATCCCGATCACACCGACCTGTCACAGGTACGTGACGTCGAGGGCCGGGCAATGCCGATCAAGAGCGTCGGCGACTGGCAGACGCGCCGCCGGCATATTCTCGACAACATGCAGCGCGTGATGGGGCCATTGCCGAGCCCGCTGCGGCGCGTGCCGATCGATGTGAAGGTGGTCGAGGAAAAACGTGTCGGCAACCTGCTGCGGCGCAAGATCACATTCCAGTCCGATCCGGACGATCGCGTGCCGGCGTACGTATTCCTGCCGGCCGCCACATCGAAGAAGAAGCTGCCCGCGCTGCTGTGCCTGCATCAGACCACGGCTGCCGGCAAGGACGAGCCCGCGGGCATCGCCGGCAATCCTGATCTGCACTACGCGCTCGAACTCGCCCAGCGCGGCTACGTCGCCATCGTTCCGGACTATCCGTCCTTCGGCGAGCACAAGTTCGATTTCGGCAAGAAGCCGGCGTACGCCAGCGGCACCATGAAGGCTATCTGGGACAACATCCGCGCCATCGACGTGCTTGAGACGTTGCCGGAGGTCGATGTGGATCGCATTGGCGTCATCGGCCATTCGCTCGGCGGGCACAATGGCATGTTCACCGCGGCGTTCGAGCCACGCATTCGTGTCATCGTGTCGAGCTGTGGCTTCACGACCTTTCGCAAGGACGACATGCCAAGCTGGACTGGGCCGCGCTACATGCCGCGCATCGCCGCCGAGTTCGGCAACGATGCGAAGAAGGTGCCGTTCGACTTCCAGGAAATCGTCGCGGCGTTTGCCCCGCGCCCGTTTCTCGCGTGTGCGGCCGTCCAGGACGACGACTTCGACGTCAGCGGCGTCCGCGATGTGATGAAGGTCGCCGCGCCGATCTACAAACTTCATGGCGCGTCGGACAATCTGAGCGCGTTCTATCCGCCCGGCAAGCACGCGTTTCCGCCGGCGGCGCGGCAACGCGCGTATGAGTTTCTCGATCGGTTTTTGCTCAACGCGAATGCCAAAAAGTGACGGCAGAAATTTCGCTGGCTTGCCCTGCGGGAAATAATGTAGAATCGTGCGAGGGGAAGAATCACGTCGAGGACCCCGCTCATGACACGGACTCGTTTGTTGCTCGCAGCGCTGGTCGGCGCATTGCTGAACGCGGAAGCGACGGCGCAGATTGTGCCGGTACCCTCGATCGCGCAGCCAGGTATCGACTTTCACGTCGGCGGCCGTCATCTGCAAATCAATGGCTTTATTCCCACCGGCTATCCCTATGGCGTCCTTGTGCCGGCCACGCCCACGCCGCTCGGCTTTCGTCAGGTTGGACCGGCGTTCTTGCCCTATGGCTACGGCTTTCCCCCGATTTACGGCGCGGTCAATCAACGCGTCAATGTGCAGGTGATTCAGCCGACCGTCGTGGTGCGCTCGCGGCGTGAATCGTACGATCTCTCTGGTATCGATCTGGACGTGGAAAGCCCGGACAAGATTTGGGGCAGCAAGCCGGGCAAGAAGGACGTGCCGTCCGAGCCGGTGAAAGCGCCGCTGCCGGCCGCGAAGGAGATTGCTCGCCCGGCGCCGAAACCGGTCGAGCCGGCGGCGCCGGGACCGAAGCTTGCGCCGGTTCCCGAGGGGCAGCGCCTGATCAACCTTGGAGCCGAAGCATTCAAGACAGGGGACTACAACATCGCCCTCCTGCGTTTTCGTCAGGCCGCCCTCACTGATCCGCCGGCGCCGCGTGCTATCTTCTTGCAAGCGCAGGCGGATATCGTCATCGGCAAGTATCGCGAGGCCGCCGAGCTGATTCGGCAAGAACTCGCCCGGCAGCCGAACTGGCCGACGAGCGCCTTTCGTCCCAGGGCGGAGTTGTATCCGGATGCCGCCACCTGGAACGCGCAGCGTGAGCGCATCCTGGCCGCCCAGAAGTTGCAGCCCAAGGACGCCGACCTGCCGTTCTTGCTCGGCTATCTGTCGTGGTTCGACGGCGAACGCGATGTCGCCCTCGACCACTTTCAGCGTGCCCGCAATCTGACGGTCGACACGCAGGCCATCGACCAGTTCCTCAAAGGCGCAGCGGCAAAGAAATGACGAGTGAAACCAGCATGAATATCGAGCACATGGCCCTCAATGTTCCCGATCCGGTCCACATGGCAGCATGGTACGTCGAGCATCTCGGCATGTGCGTGGTTCGAAAGCAAGAGCAGGCGCCGTTCACGCACTTCATCGCCGACCAATCGGGACGCGTTGTGCTGGAGCTGTACCACCACGTCAAGGCGGTCATTCCCGATTACGCCAGGCTCGATCCGTTGTCGCTGCACATCGCCTTCGTCGCCGCCGACGTGACGAGCGAACGGCAACGTCTGCTGGCAGCCGGCGCGACGCCTGCGGGAGACATCGTCACCACCGAGACCGGCGACGTCATGACTTTCGTGCGCGACCCGTGGAATGTGACGGTGCAACTCGTGAAGCGGTTGAAGCCGATCATTGGCTGATCCGGCGTAACCCGGTCGCTCAGGCGGCACGGCTCGCCGATGCGGCTGGTCTCGGCGAGCCGAGTTGCGTGAGCAGCCGGGTTCCGTCAGCAAGGAGGCGTCATTGCCAAACGACAAGCCCGGCTTCCTCGATCGCTGGTTCGGCATCCGCGAGCGCGGCAGCTCCCTTCGCGTCGAGGTGCTCGGCGGCATCACCACCTTTGCGACGATGGCCTACATCATCGTCGTCAATCCCGCCATTCTCGCCAACGCCCAGATCGATACGCAGGCTAGCACCATCGCCACCATTCTCGCATCGGTGTTCGGCTGCTTGCTGATGGGCCTCTACGCGAACCGCCCCATCGCCGTTGCCCCGTACATGGGCGAAAACGCCTTCATCGCGACGCTTGCCATCGTCAACATCACCTGGCAACAGCGGCTCGGCTCCGTCTTCCTCGCCGGCGCGATCTTCCTCATCCTCACGCTGTTCCGGGCGCGAACCTGGCTCGCCGCCGCCATCTCGCCGTGCATGAAGCACGCGTTCGCGATCGGCATCGGCCTCTTCCTTCTGTTCATCGGCATGGTGGAGACACGCATTGTCGTGCACGGCTTCCCCGATCCGGCCCCGCCGGTCAGGATAGGCGACTTCCACGAAGTCAAAGTGCAGCTCGCTCTCGCCGGCTTCGCGCTCATCGCGGCGCTGATGTACTGGAACGCGCGAGGCGCCATCCTCATCGGCATCGCCGTCATCGCGGCAGCGGGCTACCTGCTCGGCGTTGCCGACGCGCCGACGGGCGTCGTCGCCTGGCCCGGCGACTACGGCCTCGAAAAGGTCGCGCTGCAACTCGACATCCTCGGCACACTGCGTTTCGATTTTCTCACCGTCCTGTTGACGCTGTTCCTCATCAGTTTTCTCGATACGGTCGGCACCATCTACGCCCTCGGCTCGGCGGCCGGCATGCTCGACGGCAAGGGCAACCTTGTCGACGTCGAGAGGCCGATGATTGTCGATTCGATTGCGTGCATGTTCAGCGCCCTGATCGGTACGTCAACGAGCGGCGCGTACATCGAATCGGCCGCCGGCATCCGCGAAGGAGCGCGCACCGGCCTGGCCGCTGTCGTTACGGGCCTGTGTTTCACGGTCGCGCTTTTCTTCGTGCCGTTGTTCGAGCCGTTGCAGAGCCTGAAATTCGCCTACGGCCCGGCGATGATGATCGTCGGCGTCATGATGTTCTCGGCTGTGCGCCATCTAGACGCGAACGACCTGACCGAGCTGGCGCCGGCGGTCGTCACGATCGTGATGATGGTTTTTACCTACAACATCGCCAACGGCCTGACGGCGGGCTTGATCCTGCATCCCGTGCTGAAATTCCTGTGCGGAAAATGGCGGCAGATTCATCCGGGCGGCGTGATTCTTGCGGTGCTGTGCGCGGTGTACTACGTGTTTGGGCGATTACATTGACATGTGCCCAGGGATTGCGTCAATCGTCTGCTCGGCGGTTTAGCCACGTGATCGCCGCCGAAACGTCGCGTCATTGCCGGCGTGCGGTGCGCTAAACCGCCGAGCGGACGATTTTGACGCAATCCTTGACGACAAGACACCTTTATTTGGCGGCGGCAATCGTCTCCTTCACGCAACGAAATCCGATCGCGCCGCTTCGCGTCGCCGGATCGGCATGATGGCGCGAGGCGCAACGCATGTCGTCGGCCGGCGTCGGATAGGCGCCGCCACGCAGGACGCGGTCCTTGCTGTCGGCCTTGGCGCGGGCGCTGCCGTCGGTCGGGGCGTCCTTGTAGTCGGGATGCCAGGGATCCTGGCACCATTCCCAGACGTAGCCGTGCATATCGTAGAGACCCCAGGCGTTGGGCAGCTTCTTGCCGACTGGCGGGTCCTCGCCTTTCGAGTTTTCTTTCCACCAGGCGTACTTGCCGATCTCGCTGACGTCGTCGCCGAACGACCATTTCGTCTTCGTGCCAGCCCGGCAGCAATATTCCCATTCCGCCTCCGAAGGCAGGCGAATACTATCATTGGCGCCGATCAGCTTGGCGTCGCGCAGCATTTTCGTGGCCTTCGTGCAGAATTCGTTGGCGTCGTTCCAGTTGACGCGGTCCATGCCGTTGCGCAGGCCCTGGAACTCCGCCTGGTTCTTGCCCATGACGACGTGATACAGCTCCTGCGTGACTTCATACTTGGCAATTGCGAAGTTGTATTTGAAGGTGACCTTGTGCGCCGGTCGTTCGTTGTCGTTGCCGCCTTTTTCAGTCCCCATCATGAAGCTTTCGGGGAACTTCCCCTTGCCGGGCGTGATCGCCACGAACTCCGAGACGAAGAGCTTCAAGATCGCGTCCTTGCGCGCCGTCGGGTCGGGAAGCTTCTTCTTGTCGCCGGCAGCGCTGACGGTGATGGCGAGCAGGCCGACGATCAAGATGCCGATGGTTCGTGTCATGTCGTCTCCGGTGTTGTGAGAATCCTCGCTTACGCGTCGGGCTAGTAATTGCACAAGCCCGATGCGTAAGCGAGGCTCGTTGGGCCGCTGTCAATTGTCCGAGCACCTAACAATTGTATAATGATGGGCTGGCGTCGCCTGCACGTCGAACGATCTTCGGACGGGAGAGGTCCTGTGATCGAGTATCGTACCTTTCGCAACACCGACACGCCACGCCTCGTGTCGGTGTGGAATGACGCGTTTCCCAATCGCGGCTCTCCCCGCCTCACCAACAATACGCTCCTCGAACGCTACGTTCTCTCCAAGCCCACGTTCGATCCCGCCGGCCTCATCGTTGCAGAGTCCAACGGCGTCGTCGTCGGCTGGGCTCACGCAGCCATGTCGGGCAATCCGTTCAACACGCAGCCGGTCGGCGTCACCTGTCTGCTCGGCGTTCGCCCCGCGCATCGCCGGCAGGGTATTGGCAGCGAGCTTCTCCGCCGCAGCGAGGAGTACCTGCGGCAGCACGGGGCCGAGATCTTCCACGCCGGCGGACATTGGCCGAACAACCCGTTTTACATGGGCCTCTACGGCGGCTGCGACTCCCCCGGCTTTCTCGTGTCCGACTCGATGGCGGAACCGTTCTTCCTCAAGCACGGCTATCGAGTCGAACACAAGATCGTCGTGCTCCAGCGCAAGCTCGACACGCAGATGAAGATGTTCGATCCGCGCTTCTTGCCGATGCGACAGCGCTTCGAGCTACAGTTCGGATCGCCGCGCCGCTTGCTCAGTTCCTGGCACGAGACGGTGCACGGTTATGTCGATCCGCTCCAGTTCGTCATGAATGATCGCCAGGGGGGCGCCTGGGTTGCCCGCACGCTCGTCTGGGAGATGGAGGCGTTCTCGCACTACTGGCAACGACCGACCATTGGCATCTTCGATTTTGAGGTGAATCCGAAGTATCGTCGGCAGGGAGTCGGCCGCTATTTTCTATCGCTGATCATGAAGTACATCCAGGACCAGTTTTTCACTCTGGTAGAATTACAGTTGGAGGACACGAACGCGTACGGGCTGCAATTCCTGCGCAGCCTCGATTTCGAGCAAGCGGACACGGGACAGGTTTTCGTGAAAGTCTAGCCGGTTCCCCCCGCTTGCGGCCTAGCGTCCGCTGAATCGAATGCAATTTCTGATCGATACTGCGAGCGCGAAGCGGCAAGCGGCCGGACCTGAGGAAAAACATGGCAACGAAGTACGACGCAATCATCATCGGCGGCGGACACAACGGTCTCGTGACAGCGTGCTATCTCGCCCGCGCCAAATGGAAAGTCCTCGTCCTGGAACGCCGATATCTCGTCGGCGGCGCCTGCGTCACCGAAGAAAACACCTTCCCCGGCTACAAGGTCTCCACCTGCGCCTACGTCAATTCCCTGTTCGATCCCAAAATCGTCCGCGACCTGCGCATGGCCGACTACGGCTTCGCGCAACTCGAACGCAATCCGTCGTCATTCACGCCATTCCTCGACGGTCGGCACCTGTTCATGGGCCCGGATGCGAAGATGACGCTCGAACAGATCGCGAAGTTCTCGAAGAAGGACGCCGAGAACTATCCGAAGTACGAGCGGATGCTCGAAAAGGTCGCGTCGGTGATCGAGCCGACGTTGCACATGACGCCGCCCAACGTCATCAACCCCGGCATCGGCGGCGCGTGGTCGCTGCTCCAACTCGGCAACTCGTTCCGCAAGCTCGGCACCGAACTCAGCGAAGCGATCGAAATTCTCACCGGCCCCGCCCGCACCATTCTCGATCGCTGGTTCGAATCGGAAGAACTCAAGGGAACCATCGCCACCGACGCGATCATCGGCGCCTTCGCTGCCCCGTCCATGCCTGGCACCGCCTACGTGCTCTTCCACCACGTGATGGGGGAAACCAACGGCAAAAAAGGGGTGTGGGCTTACGTCCGCGGCGGCATGGGGGGCATTTCGAATTCGCTCGCCGCGGCCGCCAAGGATCTCGGCGTCGAGATTCGCTGCAATGCCGAGGTTGCGAAGATCATCGTCCGCGATGGCGCCGCCGCCGGCGTCGTCCTCAGCACCGGCGAACAGTTCGACGCCAACAAGATCGCCAGCGGCGTCGACCCGCACTGGACTTTCGAACGCTTCTTGGAGCCGAAGGATCTGCCGCCCGACTTCCTCGCAGCCGTCAAGCGCATCGGCTACGAGAGCGCGTCGCTGAAGATCAACGTCGCACTGTCGGTGCCGCCGAACTTCACGGCGCTGCCGTCGAACGGCGCCGTCGGCCCGCAACATCATGGCACGATGCACTTCTGCCCGGACCAGGACTTCATCGAACGCGGCTACGACGACGCCAAGTACGGCAACCCGTCGCGCGATCCAATTGTGGAAATGACGATGCCCTCCGCGCTCGACAACACCGTCGCGCCGCCCGGCAAGCATCTGGCGTCAATGTTCGTGCAGTACGCGCCATACAAGTTGCGCGAGGGGACGTGGGACGATGCCCGCAAGAACGCGTTCGCGGATCGCTGCTTCGACATAGTCGAACAATACGCGCCGGGCTTCAAGAGCAGCGTCATCGCCCGCCAAATCGTGTCGCCGCTCGATCTCGAAAAAACCTTCGGCCTCACCGGCGGCAATATCTTCCAGGGCGCGATGCACCTCAACCAGCTTTTCATGCTACGCCCGGTCGTCGGCTTCGCCAGCTATCGCACGCCGGTGCGCAACCTGTATCTTTGTGGCAGCGCCGCCCACCCCGGCGGCGGCGTCATGGGTATTGCCGGCGCGAACGCGGCGAGAGAGATGCAAAAACGCTGGTGAAACCGCGTCGTCCGTCAAGCGTCGTCATCGTCCGCTTGGCGGTTTAGCGCATGGTATCGCGGCATCGGCGCATCGTGATTGCAGCGATGCAGCGCGCTAAACCGCCGAGCGGACGATAACGACGCTTGTCTGATCAATTTGGCACCGCGTCCAGATCCAGTGGCGCCCAGATCTGCCGACGCCATTTCTCGACCGCGACCGCCGCCATCGCCGCGTTGTCGGTGCACAAACTCATCGGCGGAATGAACAGCTCGATGCCCTGCCGCTTCGCCATCTCCTCCAACGCTCTGCGCAGCGATTGATTCGCGCTCACCCCGCCACCAACCGCGAGGCGGCGCAAGCCCGTCTTCTTCGCCGCCTGCTTGCACTTCGCGACGAGCACATCGACGACCGCTTGCTGAAAGCTCGCGGCCAGATTGGCACGATTCGGGCCAGGGCCCGGCAACGGCCCGCGTGTCGTGCTCGGACCGTGCAGCGCGTAGAGCACCGCTGTCTTCAGGCCGCTGAAGCTGAAATCGAGCCGATCGAGATGGATGAACGATCGTGGCAACGCATGCGCCGACGGATCGCCGAGCGATGCCTCGCGCTCGACGGCGGGACCGCCAGGGAAGCCGAGCCCAAGGATCGCGGCGACCTTGTCGAACGCTTCGCCGGCCGCGTCATCGATGGTGCCGCCGAGAAGCGCGAAGTCGAGCGCCGACTTGCAGTGAAACAGGCTCGAGTGCCCACCGCTGACGACGAGGCCGACGCACGGAAAGATATCGCGTCCCGCCGCCATGCGTGCCGCGAAGATGTGAGCCTCGATGTGGTTCGCGTTGACCAGGGGAATATCGAGCGCGAGCGCGAGCATCTTCGCCGCGCTGACGCCGACGAGGAGGGCGCCGACGAGTCCCGGCGAGTTCATGACGACAATGCAGCCAATGTCGCGCAACTCGAGGGAGGCCTGCCGCAACGCTTCCTGCATCGTCGGCAGCAATCGCTGCAGATGAGCCCGCGCGGCGACTTCGGGAACGACGCCGCCGAAGCGCGCGTGCAGGTCGATCTGCGACGCGACGACGTTTGAGCGAATGGTCAGGTCGTCGGTGAAGATCGCGACGGATGTCTCGTCGCAGGAGGTTTCGATGGCGAGGAAGTTAGTCATCGATCAACAAGCTCCTCGGTCCCACGCTCCGCGTGGGACCGAGGAGTGTGAGGTTACACATCATCCCACAAATCGCCGACTTCCTTCTTCTTCTCCCCCTGCGGCCGCGACTTGCGGATCCGCTTCGGCTTGCCCGTTGGCTCCTCGTCCTCTTCGGGTGCATCGGATTGAGCCCGCGCGCGGAGGTACAACTTGATTGGCACGTCCGGGAAGCGGAAGTGGTCGCGCAGCGTCTTCAGGAGGTAACGCTGATACGTCTTGTCGAACAACTCCGGCCCATTCGTGAACAATACGATCGTCGGAGGATGGGCCGACACCTGGGTTGCGTAATAGACCTTCGGCAACCGATTCTGCCGAATCGCCGGCGACTGATCGAGCATTGCCTGCTTGAGGACGCGGTTGAGGTCGCCGGTGCTGACGCGCTGTCCAGCCTGCTTGTGTAGGTTCTGGGCGAGATCCAGCACGCCCTGCACGTTCTTGCCATCCTTGGCGGTGATGAAGGCGATCGGCACAAAATCGAGGCTAGGGAAAGTCTTTCTCAGATAATCTCCGTAGTCGCTCGTGACGAGCTGGTCCTTCAACAAGTCCCATTTGTTGACCACGAAGATGGCCGGCTTGAAGTTCTCGAGCACGTAGCCCGCGAGTTGCTTGTCGACCATGCTGATGTTCTTGACCGAGTCGAGAAAGTGCAACACGACATCGGCACGGCGAATCGAACGCTCGGCCCGGGTCAGGCTATAGAACTCGATGTCGCTCTTGATGCTGCCCCGATTGCGGACGCCGGCGGTGTCGATGGCGAGGATCGACTTGCCGTCCTTCTCGAATCGGACGTCGACGCTGTCGCGCGTTGTGCCTTCGACCTCGCTGACGATCGTGCGTTCTTCCTCGGCCAGGCAGTTGATGAAGGTGCTCTTGCCGGTGTTGCGCTTGCCGACGATGGCGAGCTTGAGCGTCTCGTCCTTCGCGGGCATCTCGGTCGGCATCGCGTCCTTCGGCACGAGCTTGCGGATGCGTTCGAGCAGTTCGGGCTTGCCGCGATTCTGTTTGGCGCTGACACAGAGCAAGTCGCCGAAGCCGAATTTGTAGAACTCGCCGACCTGCGTATCGAGGCCGGCATGGTCGCATTTGTTGGCGACGAGCAGGATCGGCTTGTCGATGACGCGCAGGCGTTTGGCGACTTCCTCGTCGAGCGGAACGGGGCCGGAGCGAGCGTCGACGAGGAAGAGAACAACGTCGGCGCGATCGATGGCGAGGTCGATCTGGCGTTCGACGTCGTCGGTCAAATTGTCGGCGTCGAGGATGCCCATGCCGCCGGTGTCGGTGATTTCGAGATAGCGTTCGCCGAGCTGAATAGGCGCGGTGATGCGGTCGCGCGTGACGCCGGGGGTCGGGTCCACAATCGAGATGCGCCGGCCCGCGAGCCAGTTGAACAGCGACGACTTGCCGACGTTTGGCCTGCCGACGATCGCCACCTGCGGAATTGCCACGGTTAGATCTCACACACCTCCTCGTTCCCACGCTCCGCGTGGGAACGAGGAGTTATTTCAGGAATTCTCGTACACACTCAGTGTAGACGGCCTGCAAGCGCCGAGTCAATGGCCCCGGCTTGCCGCTCTTGACCGGCTGGCCGTCTACGCTGACGATCGGCAACACCTCACAGGTGGTGCCAACGAGGAACAACTCGTCCGCGGCGTCCAGCTCGTTGCGGCGCAGGTTGCGCTCCACAACCTCGATGCCGGCCTTCGCCGCCAGCTTGAGCGTGAAGCCGCGCGTGATGCTCGGC
Organism: Gemmataceae bacterium; assembly: GCA_035656475.1. Taxonomy (GTDB): domain Bacteria; phylum Planctomycetota; class Planctomycetia; order Gemmatales; family Gemmataceae; genus SIAQ01. The sequence goes on from DASRSQ010000450.1 coordinate 13,867, forward strand.
AACACGTTCGCCTTCAGCGGCGTCGTGTGGAGCTTGCCGGCTTGCACTGCGAAGAACGTGCTGTGCGATGCTTCGGTCATGGTGCCGTCGGGCAGATACAAGAGCGCCTCGGCACAGCCTGCTTCCGCGGCCGCTTGATTGGCGATGACATTGCCAAGAAGGTTGGTCGATTTGATGTCGGCGCGATGCCAGCGCAAGTCGGGATAGGTGATCACGCTGCAACCGCTCTCGCACAATGACCGATAGGTGTCGGCGTATTCCTGTACCCACAACAATTCGAGCGGCGGGACATCCTTGGGAAACGCATGCTTGCGCGGCGCGGCGCCGCGCGTCACCTGTAGATAGACCGTGGCTTCCTTGAACCCGCCGGCGGCGATCGTCTCGTGCATGCGCTGGCGGAAGCGCGGCATGTCGACGCCGCCAATGCGGATCTCCTCCAGGCTGCGAGCGAAGCGGTCGAAGTGCTCCTGCTCCAGCCAGCACTTGCCGTTGTAGATCCGGCACACCTCGTAGACGGCGTCGCCAAAGAGGAAGCCGCGATCGAGCGGCGAGATGGTGACTTCATCGAGCGGCATGATCTTGCCGTTCAGGTTCGCGAGCGGATTCATGGCGTGGTTCCGTGGAGGAGTCGGAGCAGAGGTGAGGATACGAGATCGCGTCGACAGGGGCGAGCGCAGAGGCACCGACGCCGAACAATCCCGTTCGACGCCGGCGAGAAGAACCAGTCAG
>DASRSQ010000451.1:0-5301 GCA_035656475.1 Gemmataceae bacterium
TGACGTGATTGTGTTTTTCGCGAAGGTGATCGACTATCTCGCCCTGAACACGGCGTTTTTGCGACGTGATTTGGTCCTTGCGTTCATGTCGTGCTTTCAGTTTGAGCACACTGGTCTTGCGGCGTGCCTGGGTCTTGGAATTCACCCTATCGCGCCGTCGCTAAGGCCGCTGCCGCTGCTTGTAGACAACGCACGTCGGATGCAAAACAGCCTGGACAACGGCTTGAGCGTCCAACCGACGGACCGGGCCTCGTTCGACGATTTCTGTGCCACCCTAAACCGCTTGTCGCTCACACTTGGGCCGATGGACATAAATCATCGGTGCGATTTCTTTTCAGATACGTCGATGCTCGTCAGGGCGATTGGCGGCTTGCCGACGGGGGCGCTTTGCGATGATTTGCGTGCTGCGAACGCTGAGTGCAGCAGACTGTTGGAGTTATTCAGAGCCGCACAGTTGGCCGATCGGAGCGTGTGTTGAATATTACCAGCTTCAATATCACCGATGTCGGATACCACTACATCGGAATCCGCGTGCTTGCGGCGATGCCGACGGCAGCTCGTGATGAGCAGAATCGAGCCATTGCGCGCAACGTGTTGAAATACGCGCGCGACAAAGCCCTTCGATTGATGCTCCCGGAGCGCAAGCAGAGAATTGTGACATTTCTGTGGCAGTCGGTCGGTTGCCCGATTGGGGCAAATAAAGGGGGTTATTTGCTGCAAGAGGTGGGAGGCTAGAAACGTGGCATGCACATTCCGCTTGACTGACTTGATCGGCTGTGGCACGGTCGAGAGAGTTGGTAACAGGGGAGTGTTCGGGCATGGGGCATCAAATCTTCCACGTTAGGGTCTCGGATGGCAGGAGAGTCGTCTTGCCCCCGGAGGTCTGCAAGCTGCTCAAAGTTGAAATTGGTGGCACGGTCATAGTTGATGTGGCGGATGGGCATGTCGCATTGCAGTCGCTGGCAACGAGCCTTGCCGAGTTCCGTGCATTGGCCGCGTCGAAGATCGCACCTGGGGTAAGCCTGGTCGACGAGCTGATCGCAGAGCGTCGCGCCGAGGCTGAGCGTGAGTGAAGTTGTCGCCGATGCGTCGGCCGTGCTCGCCTTTGCTCTTGGCGAGAACGGTGAGCGCAAGGTCGCGAAGGTCCGCGAGCAGTGCTTGGTGGCAACGCCGAATCTGCTTGAGGCGGTTTCTAAATTGCTGCGGGCGGATTTTCCCGCCGATCGCGTGCAAGTGTTTTTGCAGCAGTTCTTTCCCAGAGTCGTCCAGCTCGATCGCGAGCTAGCCGAAGCATCCGGTGTGTTGCACGCGACGACTCGCGGGCACGGGTTGTCTTATGCCGATTGCGTGTGCCTGATGCTCGGCATGCAGCTCAAGGCGACGGTGCTGACTGCGGACCGTCGCTGGGAAAAAGTCGGGCTCGATGTGAAGCTGGAGCTGATTCGATGATCGCGGTGGCAAATGCGTCCTGGAGGGTGTGGGTGGTCAAGATGGATAGGCGCGGCCGGATTACGCTGCCGATAGATGTCAGGGAGCGTCTACGTATCAGGTTGGGAGATACGCTGGTCATTCGCAAGGTGGAAGGCGGACTGCGCATTGAGCGGGAACCGAACGTCAAAGAGGGCGATGAATGAGCAAACCGGAGGATTTTGTGGAATTTGAAGTGGAACTCGACAAAAGTCATATCGAGTTTCTCGATAAGGAGGCAGCACGTCTGGGATGCACGCGCAATGATGTGATGTGCCGTGCGGTTGATGTCTACCTCAATCGCATGGGCAAGCTATTCAAGGAACGTGAGGAAAGAAAGAAGGCGAAGGGAGAAGCTTCCCGCACAGGTCACACGGCGACGAAGCCGCCGACGGAAGATTGAGCCCGTCTATGCAGGAAGCCGAGGGCAAGAGTCTGGTTGTCGTGAAGCCGAAACGCGCGGTGCAGCTCGTCGCTCTGCGGCTAGTGTCATCGGCTGGCGAGGCTGGCAGGTTCGCCTGGGAGGAATTCTTCAAGGGGAAGATTCGCAACCCGCATACGCGGGCCGCGTATTTGAAGGCGGTGCGGCAATTCCTCTGCTGGTGCGAGCCGCGCGCAGGCGAGTTGAGAGACATCACGCCCGGCATGATCGGCGATTACCTCGATGAGCTGAAGCTTGCGGTTCCGTCGAAGAAGGTGCACCTAGCGGGCATTCGCACGTTCTTTGACGTGCTCGTGCAGCGGCACGTCATCGTGCTCAATCCGGCCCATTCGGTGAAGACCGAACGCTACTCGGCCATGGAAGGCCGCACCCCGGAAATTAGCGTTGGACAAGCCCAGACGTTGCTCGCATCGATCAAGGTGGAGTCGGTGATCGACTATCGAGACCGTACGCTAATCGCGGTGCTGATTTACACAGCAGCGAGAGCCGGGGCCGTGGCGAAGCTGCGGCTTGGAGACCTGCTCGACGACGGTAGGCGGTGCTCGCTGCGCTTTACCGAAAAAGGCGGCAAGGCGCGGACGATCCCGGTGAATGAGAAACTGGAGACGTATTTGTCGGAATACCTGTCAGTGGCGGGCTTCAATGAGGAATCTAAAGCCAGCCCGTTGTTCCGAACGGCCGGCGGGCGAAAGCTTGCACTGTCGACAACGGCCATGAATGGTGTCGATGTCTGTCGGATGGTCAAACGTCGTCTCAAGGCGGCGGGATTGCCGACATCTGCCTCGCCGCATTCATTCCGTGCGTGCGTCGCGACGGACCTCCTCTCACAAAACGTTGCACTTGAGGACGTGCAGTACCTGCTAGGCCACAGCGATAGCCGGGTGACAAAGCTCTACGACCGCAGGCAGAAGCAGGTGACGCGCAATATCGTGGAGAAGATTTCGGTGTGACGACTCTGGTACTGGCCGTGCATCGGAAGACTTGAGCAAGCCGCCAAAGGGCCGAGATGAACCTGCACTGGCGGACCTTTGCGACGGTGAGCAAGAATCATACATCGTTGTATAAAAATCAGTGCATCTGATGTATAAAAATCGGGCGCACAGCAATTGTTGTGCCGAACAACGGGGTCGAAGAGCTGCATCGTGCCTGTGAATCTGAGTAGCCCTGGAAGGATGGGCACCTCAAAAAGAAAAATCTCTGATGCCCTGGACGGTGGAACATGAAGTGCGTTAGTGGCGACTAGTCCCACCTTCGCTGCTTCTGTTGAGCAGTTGATTTGCGAATACCGCTCTTCAGTCAAGGCGCTGAAGGTGCGCGCAGTGTCAAAGTGCAACGTTTCCGAGGGGTTTGTATGTCGAAGCACATACGATCAGAGAGCCGATTTGTCGGCGATGTCAGCAATTGGACAGATGCGGTAGCCGACGGAGACAAGTCAAATCCGGTTCGGCGAGAAGAAGTCGCACATGCGATGCGAGGCCGGGCTCAGCAAGACAGTCGGTGTGACCCGCGCAGGGGTTTCTTGGGCTGCCCGCCGGCCACTCACGATGTTACATGGCTCAAAGCCTTCTTGGACGGTTTTCAAGAGGCGATCGGGGCGATTCAAGGGATATTACGGGGGCACTTTGGGACTTCAGGACATATCGACGATCTTGGGCAAGAGACCTTTCTTCGTTCCTTTAGGCATGCGAGTAGAGTAAGAGACTCGAAACGGATCAAAGAATTGGCGACTGTCGGCTGGTTTGCACGGGTTGCTTATAGCGTGTTGGCTGATCATCTGCGTAGCGAGCAGCGTCAAAAGGCGATTCGCGCTATGCTGGCGAGGAAAAGCGATGGGCATTCAACGGTGAAAGCGGTGACAGAAGGCGTGGGAATCTCCGCAGCGTATGAGGCCTACCTTGCAAGTATCCGTGTGAGATGTTCAGCGAAGGTGTTGGCAACGATCGAATGTTTGGTCCTTTGTCGAGGTAATCGCGAGAAGGTCGCAAGGACGCTCAATGTTTCGACTCGTACTATCGAGAGGCACATCAGGGCGGCACGGTCTGCCGTTGAGGCTGGACGACGGGCCTGAGGATTAGCGTGACCGATCGTCCGGACCTTTGTCGCGCGGTTTCATCTCTTGCATCCATTGCGCAATCGATTCGTCAATCTCCTTCTGGGCACGCTCGACGATTGCCTTATCGCCGTCACTGCCGATAACGAATGGTTGTATGAGCATGGGGCCATCGGGGGAATGAATTACGCCGGACAGCAAGACATCTCGGGTCAGTGGGTTAATCGTCAAGTGTTTTCTCAAATAACCGTAGTCCCGGAGTCGCTTGAGGATGGTGCTCTGAGGAGCGCCTATTTTTAACAGTCGTCGAGCGTCGACCATTCCGCGTGCAATGTCCCAGAGCAAGCTAAAGTGCTCAGGCTCCTGAGTTAAAAGCCTATCAAGTCGTTGACGCTCGCGCAATGCGAGCTGCACATCTGCTTCGGCGCCGTTCTTCATGCGAAGAGTGCTGGCCGTATCTTCTCCCGTCATCCATTTCCACACCCAACCGTTGTCCGAGCAGGACAGCATGGTTTCATAGTTCGAGTACAGCTTCGCAACGTTGCCGCTGGCGGTCTAACTCAGCCTGGAAGAAGCATGGGTCAGACATCCGACGAAGGACCTTAGTAGCGCATTGGCGGGTATGAGTCAAAGGAATTGAAGACCGAATGACATGGCCATTCGCGAAAATGTAGCGAGAGCGTGTCGGTTTTGGGGTCGGAGTGGCGTTCTTGAAAATGAAGTGCATGCTCGATCGTCGTGATCGACGTACGGCACGATGCGAGTTGGAAACGCTAGCAAGAAAGGAGAGTCGCCATGTCGCCACTCCAAGCGCTACTGCACCTCGCGGTCGAGGTGCTGATCGACATGTTCGGGGACAAGCCGAACGGCCGATCGTAGGTGGGCCGGCTCGCGCGGTGGAACCAGGCCATCGCGCGAGCCATCGTAAGCCTGAGGATTGAAAATCGGAAAGGAAACCATGCAATGCAAAAAGGAAAGGCGATACGGACGCTCTGCGGCCTCGTCGCCGTCGGCGGAATTGGAGCAGATCTCTTCTATGTGTCGCTCGCCGCTTCGGAGCGAGCGGCGGTAGATGCGCGTGTGGTCCGATTCGCCCGAGACCTGTTTGAAAAGTCGGTGGACACCTTGAACTACATCGAAGCGCGCGTGGTCGAGAAGATGGCACGGGCGCAATCCGATTAGGCCCGACCGGCCTATGGCTAAGTCAGTGACTGCCGTCGTTGATGCGCACAACGACGGTGTCAATTTGAACCTGCCTGAACTGCCTCCGGTTCGCCAGTCACGCGAGGCGAAGCAAAAGTCGCGGCACAGTCGCTCGCGTGAGCGACGTGCATCATCACAC
>DASRSQ010000452.1:0-12199 GCA_035656475.1 Gemmataceae bacterium
GGCGAGGCGGTGCCCAGCCGGTCATGATGCAAACGCAAATACCGATGGCAACCGCGCCAATGGCGGTGCCGTCCTCTCACTCAGCGACGGCGGCTCCGGCCAGCGCGCCGAGCGTGGCCGCGCCGGCGAAATCCAACCTGCACGAGATCAAGAGCGATACCGTCGGCGTCTTCTACCTCCAGTCCAAGCCCGGCGATCCGCCGTTCGTCAAGGTCGGCGATCGCGTCACGCCGGACAAGCAAGTCGGCGTCATCATGGTGATGAAGACGCACAACGAGGTGCTCGCCAACTGCACTGGTATCATTCGCGAAATCTGTGTGACCAACGATGAAGCCATCGAATTCGGCCAGGTGCTCTTCCGAGTCGAACCTAACTAGCCGGCAGCAGTTAGCGGGTAGCAGGCAGCCAGACAAGACTTGGCGGCTCTGGCTGTCTGCTACCGGCTACCTGCTGTCTGCTCTTCAAAAAGAAGCATAATGTTTCAGCGAATTCTCGTAGCAAATCGTGGCGAAATTGCCCTGCGCGTGATCCGCGCGTGCAAGGACCTGGGCATCGAAGTCGTCGCCGTCTTCAGCGAAGCGGACCGCGATGCGCCGTACCTGAAACTTGCCGACGAAGCGATCTGCATCGGCCCGGCTGTCTCCACCGAGAGCTACCTGAAGATTCCGCGCATCATCAGCGCTGCCGAGGTCGCCAACGTTCAGGCGATCCATCCGGGCTATGGCTTCCTCTCCGAGAACGCTCACTTCGCCGAGGTGTGCCGGGCGAGCCACATCGAATTCATTGGACCGCCCGAGGAGGCGATGCGCCGCCTGGGCAACAAGAACGAGGCACGCAAACTCGCCGTCAAGTCGAAGGTCCCCGTGGTCCCCGGTAGCGAAGGCCTCGTGACCGACGAGGAACAGGCTCTGAGCATTGCCCGCGAAATGGGCTATCCGGTCCTCATCAAGGCGGCGGCCGGCGGTGGCGGGCGCGGCATGCGCGTTGCCCGCAACGACATCAGTCTGCAGTCCGGCCTCAAATCCGCCCAGGCGGAAGCGGAGGCCGCGTTCAAGGACGGCTCGGTCTATATCGAGAAGTACATCGAGCAGCCGCGCCACATCGAGGTGCAAATCATCGGCGATCGGCATGGCAACGTCGTTCATCTCTACGAACGCGATTGCTCGCTGCAACGCCGGCATCAAAAGCTCGTCGAGGAATCCCCCGGCACCAATCTGCCCGAGTCGGTGCGAGACGAGATCTGCGCCTCGGCAGTCCGTCTCGTCAAGGAATCGGGCTACTACAACGCCGGCACGTGCGAGTTCCTGGTCGACAAGGACAACCGATTTTACTTCATCGAGGTCAACGCTCGCATCCAGGTCGAGCATCCGGTGACGGAGTTGGTGACCGGCACCGACCTCGTGCGTGAACAGATCCGCGTTGCCGCCGGCGAGAAGCTCAGCTTCAAGCAAAAAGAGATCCGCCAGCACGGCCACGCGATCGAGGTCCGCATCAACGCGGAAGATCCGGCGAACAACTTCCGCGCCACGCCCGGCCTGATCACGCGCTGGATCCCGCCTGGCGGCCCAGGTGTCCGCCTCGACACGCACGCCTGCCAGGGCTACCGCGTGCCGAGCAACTACGATTCGATGGTCGCGAAGCTCCTGGTCCATCAGCCGACGCGCGCCGAGGCGATCGCTTGCATGAGGCGAGCGCTGAATGAGTTTGTCGTCGAGGGAATCAAGACGACGATCCCGATTCATCGTGAGATCATGAGCAACAACGCCTTCCTCGAAGGGCGCGTCGACACCACGTTCATCGAACGCACCTGGATGCAAACGAAAAGCTGATCCCTCACCTCCAACCCCTTTCCCAATAAGCGTGGGGAAGATGGTGGCCCTATACAATTCAGCTTCGAAGTCGGCGAGCGTGAAAAGCTCCTGGCCGGGTTCCGCAAGCGCAAGTACCGCATCTTCGTCGACGGCGCCTTAATCGCACAGCACGAAGGCTTCTGAGCAGCGAATCCCGCGAACCTTCTCACGTCCCTCCCCTCCTTCCATCGGAAAAAGTTCTCCGCAAGGAAAAAGGCAAAAGGCAGAAGTAGTGATGGTTAGATCACTTTTGCCTTTTTCCTTTTACCTTTTTCCTTGATTCGGCTCCGATGGTGAAACGGCGATCATATCGAGCTTCTACCTCGACGTTCCAGGTTCGAATCCTGGTCGGAGCATTGGTTTTCATTTCGTAGAAGGTCATACATTTCACTCGTTTCACAGACGGTCAATTTGCTTGGTTTTTCGACGGTTGCCAGGTCGTCTTGACCTTCTGTGAAATGAGTGAAATGTATGACTGCACCGCTTTTTGCAGCGCTCTGCAGCGCTGCCCGTTCGAAATGCTCGTCGCGGACGCGTAGATAATGCTTGCGTGCCGTGCTTTCGCTGTTGCCCATCCACTTGCAGACGACGTGACCGGGGAACTGGTCTTCGAGCTCGGTCTGCCGGCTGGCGCGGAGGTTGTGGAAGAGGCGTTCCCACGGCACCAGGCCGGCACGCTTAATGATCTTTGCGAACCGCGTTCTCAGGTTGGCGTTAGTCAGGTATTTGACGATGACGTTAGTTGCGCCATCGGCAGCCGCTTCGAAGCACTCGGTTAGCGGTTCGCGTAGCTCGGGAAAGAGAGGAATGACTCGAGTTCCCGTCTTCGGCGCTTTGATGGTGATTCGGTTCGCGTCCCAATTGATATCGTCCCAGGTCAGCACGTTGAATTCAGACGGGCAACGCAGGCCACCGAAGCGAGCGAGCGCCACGATCAAACGCCACTCGCGGTCAGGGCACGCAGCGATGACCTTGTAAGTGTCTTCTGCGGTAATGAATGCTTCGCGTTCGGCGTTGACGCATGAGCCCGGCTTGACGCTGAGAAACGGATTCTCAGTGACGACCTTGTCTTTTTTTGCCGCGTTCCAAAACTGCCGAGCGTAGATAATCGTCCTGCCGGCTGTCGCGTCGGAAAGCTTTTCCTTGAGTGCGATGAAGAAACGACGCGCGTCGCCCTCCTCGACCTCGCGCATCTGTTTTTCGTCCGTGAAGAATTTCGTCAGCCGACGTCCGGCGACGGTGAGATTGTGGGTCGTTTGCGGTTTCACGTCCGTGCGTCCGGCAATGTACTCAGCGATGAACTTGCCAAGCGTGGCTGACCGGCGTGGCGGGACCAGGCCCGTTGCTGCCAACTTGCCGTGCAGATCGTCGCTCATCTTGGACAGCCAGGCGATGACATCAGCGTCGAGATGATGGCCGTGCTGCTGCGAAGCGCGGATGAGCTCGACGCGCTCGCGGATCACTTCGACCTTGGCGTCTGACAGTTTGCCAACGCGGATCGAGTGACGCTTTTTGTCGGCGCCGACGAACTGCACAATCGCGTTGCCGCGACCGTCTCTGCTGGCGCTAGCCATTAGTCGAATCCTCTTGTCGGCGGCCAGTCTTCATCTGTTCGTGCCAAGCTTCGATGTCTGATCGGGAGTATCTAACGATGCGAACGCCGATTCGGGTGTGTGGAATTTTACCAGCACGTGTCAACCGCGACAGCGTTGACCTGCTGATTTTCAGGAATTCCGCTGTTTCACAGGGCGTCATAGGTTTCACAGGTTTCACTGGTGCCACAGAAGGTCTCTGGTTGCACAGAGCGTCAGGTTTTTTTTTGTCATCGGCCAGCATTTCGGTGTCCTTACGTGCTGCAGGGCAGATTTCTAAGGTCAGTCCGGTATCGGTTCCTCAACGGCGTGTTCCATCGGCTGACCTTCTCTCTTATTGCAGGGACCGCACGCCAGGACAATGATCCCGTTGCTCCAATCTCGCATGTATAGGCGAATACGCCTATGTCGCGATGTCTTGGATGGATCCCAATCCGATCGTTGGGTGTGGTGAAACTCCAGCTTCCAGGGGCGGCGCTCCCGGCAATATTTGCACTTGCTGCCCATCATAAGAATCAGCATCGTGCGTTGCATGAAGTATCGCTTGTTGTCTGCCTTCCGAGACATCGCAAGAATCCTCCAGTTTACAGGCCGAGAACGTCTTTCGCTTCCTCCAGCTCAATCAGCAATTCAATGTGGTGAATCGCCTTTCGCAAGTCCTTGATGCCGTCCTTGCTTCGCCAACGGCACAGATAGGTGATGGCGTTGCCCTCGCAAAATCCGATGCCGTTCTTAACGATGAACTCAACAGGCTGAATGGCCATCGTGCGATAGTGGTCGCCGCCAATTTGCCGATCCAAGGCCGATACACTGTCGTTCGGTGTCGGAGGTTGCGCAAGGCACTCCTGCTGTCCGCTGTGCGTCTTCATTTGGCCACGAACTCCCGATAGAACCTATCCAGCATCCGAGCGGTGAACGCTTCCGCCACGTCCCTACCAGGAAAAAAGCACCACTGCACCGTCGGGTACCGCACCTGCCACGCGATGATGCTGCCCATGACGCTGCGAGGCTTGAGCCGCGATCGTGCCGGCGGCGACGCCAGAACCGCCGACCATTCCGCCTCGACGACAACCGCGGCGAATCGGAACGCGGCCAGGCGTGCGAGTTCGCGTTCGAATCGCTCGCGCCCTCGGCCAAACGTGCCGTACGCGTCCGCCAGTGATTTCCGCTCGATGGCCACACCGCCAGGCGATTGCTCGAATCCGACGATGCTGTAGTCGCCAGCGTTCAACGTCGCGGCGGCCGTGCGGATTGAGTATTGCTTGCCGCCGATTCGCAGTTGCTGCGCGAATGCGTAGCGATGTTGCTCGCGCGTGTCTACGGCGATCACGTACGGCAGGGTCAACTCTCCGGCCTTTGGAGAAGAATTCATGCGATCCTCCCGATCTCGCAAAGGCATTGATCAAACGTGTCAAATCGGTCGATTTCCGGCAGCCAACAAAAGATGTTCTCACGCGGCCCGACGATCATGATTCGCTTGCCCTGTCCGATGGCGATGCCGAGCTCGACATGGCGGCCGCCGCGATTGCGCCCTCCCGCGCTGGGCTGCTCAGTGAACGCAATGAGCAGGTCGCACGCCTGGACGTCGGCGAAATCGTCCTCGGCAAACTTGAGCCGAAGCGCCGCCGCTCGTTCGCTTTGATCGTCAGGGTGAAGGCGCTCGCCGTCGCGCGTGCCGTCGACGCGCTCACCGCATCGGTCGCACCGATACCACGTCGAGTCAGGCCGATTTGGAATTCGGGCGGTCATCTTGGAAAGCTGGCCACTGCCGCATCGGCACTTCACGGGGCGATCCCTCAACAAGCGATTCGCCGTGCTCGCCGATTGGCTCGCCGGTGTCGCTTATCTGATGCTCGCCGTTGAGCCAGACTGCATCGACGGTGTGTCCCATCGCGCGAAGTTGCTCACGGTAGCCGCACAGTTCAACGCGGCGGCTGTACCTTGCTGCAAGGTAAATGTTCATCCAAGCTCCTTCATGATTTCAACCAGGAACGTTTTCCGCTTCTGCAAGCTGACGCGCGACGCCTGGCGATACAGCACCGCCGGTTTGCCGATCAGAAACGCTATCCGCCCCGCTCGGCTGATCGCCGTATACCACCACTCGCGCGAGGCGACTTGCCCGGCGTTCTCGTCAATCATCGTGAACGTTACCGGCCATTCGCTGCCCTGCGACTTGTGCACGGTGATTGCGTACGCCAGGTCGAAGTCCGCTCGTTCGCTATCGCTGCTGTCATCGCTGCCGCCATCGGCGTCTTTTTTCTTTTTCTTGCCTGTGACCACCTTCACGATGCGATCCGGCATGAGGAACTGCACGACGGCGGAATTAGGATCGACGGCGAGCACGCGCCCCATGTCGCCGTTCGCGATGTAGACGTCCTCCGTCGTTTTGCGGAAGTCGCCGACATGGTATCGCTCGCACGCCGCGTCCGTGAACCGCTCCCACAGAGTCATACGCGCGTTTTTCAGGCAGATGACCTTGTCGCCGGGCCGGTACTGAGCATTAACCGTGTCGGCAGTGAGCCCTTCACGTTGAGGGTTCAGCAGGTTTTGCAGAACGGTATTCAACCCCTTCCGCGAAATCGCTGACTTGTCGTTCGTCGCGGTCAAGACCTGGGATTCCCAGACCGGATCGATGCCTTTGCTTCGCAGTGATCCGACCATGTTGACGACGGTTTGCAACTGCGAGTCGGTGTCAGCCGTGGGGATGCAGATCAGGTTCTGCCCCGCTTCCTCATTCACGCGGTTGTAAACCTCGAAGCGGTCACCGTCCTTGATCTTCGCGCACGCGGCGACAATCGCCCCGCTGTTACGCTTGATCTCGGTCAGCAACGCCGTAGGCACGCCGACGGTGATCAGGTCGCGAAGCGGTGCACCGTGCGCGACGGGTGAAAGCTGATACGGGTCGCCAACGATCAGGACATTGCCATCGAACGGGATGGCGGCGAAAAGCGCGGCAATCAGCGCTGTGTCACCCATCGATCCCTCGTCGAGGACCACGACCTGGGCGTCGAGCTTCCGGTGTTCATTTCGCTGAAAGCGCCAATCGTCACCGTGGGTATTGCCGTCCACCTCGAGGAGTTGATGGATCGTCGTCGCGGTGAGGTTCAGCCCGCTACGCCGCATGGCATCCGTGATGCGAACCGCTGCTTTGCCGGTCGGCGCACAGACGGATATCCGGATCCCCGGGCGAACTGCGAGCAGCTTCCGAATCAACACGGCGGCTGTAAACGTCTTCCCCGTGCCGGGGGTCCCGGCCAGTATCGCCAGCGGCGCCGCCGCGATCTCCGCCAGCTTGCCGCGCTGGTGCGGGTCCGCCAGGTCCGCCTCGGTGACCGTCGGCCATAGTGAGCGATGCGACTGGATCCGCCGAGCGTGCTTTGCAAGGCGTTCCTCGGCGGCCGCGTTCCCGTATTCCGCGTACCAGTGACCGGCGGCGTCGGTTCGTTTCTTAATCCACGCAGCGTGGATGCCGAGCGCAATAGCCCGATCCGATAGCGATGCTTCCATCGTGCCGACAGCCTGCAGGATCGCGCGATGCAGTAGGCCCTCGACTTCCCACGTGTTACCCGTACCCGCCGTGTGCATCGCGTGCCAGGCCGCCAACATTTGGCGTTTCAGCCGCGTCGGATTACCGCCGAGGTCCAGATACATCTTGTCGGCCCGGCGGAATCCGACTCCCGGGATGTCCCGAACTAGCATGGCGAACGGATCGCGGCGGATGATCGCTGGCGCTTTCGCCCCCCATGCCTTGATGCACGCGGCAACGGCGGCCTTCGGAATGCCCCGGCTGGCGAACAGTTCAAACAGCGCGAGCCGCGTCGGCTCGTCCTCGGCCATCTTGCGAAGCAGCTCGGCGGCTGTGTGAACCTTGGCGGCATCCGTCAACACGCCATCAGCGATGACGGCGGCTGGATCGTCGCGCAGCTTGGCGATAGCTTCCGTGCCGTACGAATTCCAAAGCCGCTTGGCCTCGGCCGCCGCGATGCCGATCCCGCTGCGCGACAGGTACGCGATCACGCCGGCTTGCCCCTGGCCGGGCTCAAGGACGTGTGAATCAAACCTGAACTGCTCGCCGTGATGGTCATGCGTCACCCACTTTCCGAAAAAACGGTATGATAGGCCGACTGAAAATTCCATGTCGCCGTCGGAGATATCGCCGACGCAGCGGCTGCCGTCTTTCAGGGTGACGACGACGAAACCGGAGTCGCGCCACGTCATGACATTGCACACGACGCCGGTGATCTCGACGGCGTCGAGGTCGCGAGCGGCAACAGGGGCTTTTAGAGTGAGCGTCATTCCTACATCTCCCACGTCGTAATTGGTCCGCAATCCTCACCCGATTCGGCGGCGCGGATGACGTCGGCCATCGGAAGCCCCTGGCGAAACAAATAGCCGACCTTCTCTTCTACCTCGGCGTATTTCTTGGCGAGTTCGGGCATATGCTTGGCTGCCAGCACCAAGGCGGCTTTTGGCGCATAGATGCAGAAGCAGCACGACAGCCGTGGCATACCAAGGTCGTAAGCCCAGTGGTGCCTGACACCGCTTGAGTGAACGTCGGCCCATACCTGAGCCTCGGTCATGCCGTGGATCGGCAACCAGATGTGAACGGTCTTGCGTCCGTTGCTGGTTCGCTTGTCGAGGTAGAACGGTCGCAGCTTGGCCCTGGCTGGCGATTCGGCAGCACGCATGCCCATGCACTGAAGGATGCGGACGCGGCGACGCTTGCCGGTTTCATTGGTTAACCGGGTCAATAGCTTGGCTTGCTGATCCCGTTTGTGATCGGAAGTGCAAAAGCGTTGCGATGGCTTCATCCACGGCATGACCGCCTTACCTGGTTCGGCACGCGTCAAGCTGGTCAGCACCTTCGCGATCTGGTCGCGTTTGTGATCGCTGGTGCAGTAGCGATTCGTCGGCGATGGCACTGGCGGCTTTGCTTCGGTCCTGGCTCGAAGGGTGGCCGAACGGTCGAGGACATGTTGCAGCAAATCGCCTTGCGGGCGGATAACGATCTCGAAACGAACGCCATAGTGCGCGGCTTGCTCGGCAGCGAGTTCCGGAACGCCTGGCCATTCGACCTGGCCCATGTCGGCATGGACGGCGACGATGCGATCCTTGACGCCGGCAACTTCGGCGGCTGCGACGACGCGTCGCAACATCGTCTGACTGTCTTTGCCGCCGGATGTGCTAACCACAATCCAATCGTAATTTTCGAGACAAACGCGCATCGCTGTCACTCCAAAACAAAAAGCTCCCGCCGGGCGTCCTATCACACCACAATGGCCCTGTCCCCAGGCAGCGGGAGTGTTCGCGCTGCGGCCGCTACCACACCATCTTGGAATCAACCGCCTGAGCGGTTGCCGCCGGCGCTGCCCCGCCGCCGCTCTTGCTCGCCGCTTCCTTCGGCGCGTTCGCAGGCACCGGCAACCCAACCGCCGCGTATGCCTCGGCCGGCATCTTCGCGTGGCCAATCGGGTAGAACTCATACCCGAACCCAGCGATGCCGCTGAATTCCTTTTTCTCCCCCTGCCGGGTCTCGTACTTGACCACGTATTCCTTTTCGTGGCTGAGCGCCGCGCTGAACGCACGCTGAACGCTCTTGCCGTCGGCCGTCTCGTCGATCAGCCCGAGCCGACGCGCGTACACCGCTGCTTTGTTCTTCGCCCGCTCAATCTTCTCCGATGAATCCATGTACTTTGGGTTCTCAAGGTACTGCCGGAACTTGAACCCCTTGACGGGCCCGTGGCAGATTTGGAATTCCAGGATCTTCGCGCCGCTATCGTTGTCATCCGCCACGCCGATCAGGTGGACGCGATACCAGCCGTTCGGCGCTTTGCCGGCGGCCATGTCGAGCTCGCCCGACTTCTTCCCCGTCAGATCAAGATCCCATGCTTGATCGCTCATGATGCTCATCCCTTCGAGAATTCTGGCGCCCGCGTGCATGCGTCTGCAACTGCCTTCACTTCGGCGGCAGTCGATGCCCATGTCGGCGGGAAACCAAGTGCGTCCAGCCCGATTCTGAAAACGACATCCGCACCGCGAGCTTGGACAAACGATCGGAGCGGCGTCGGCCATTGGCTACACAGTGGAAGCAGGTTGATTTGTGCGAAAGGGCGACGCCTCAGGCGTTCCCCTTTCGGCGTAGTGGTTGTTGATCTTGCCAACGAGCGTTTGCTCGATGTCGGCCAGGTCGGCAGCGGTGAGCTCGTTGCCGCTGATTGCGCCGTATTTCGCGAGAACTTTCCCCGACCAGATGGCGTCGGCTTCCTGGCGCGGAAGCTGGCAACAGACGATCGCCCATTCTTCCCACAGATGACGAACGCCGTCAGCGAGGCCGGCGGGTAGGCTAGCGGGGCGGACGTACGGCGGCGTTGCGGCAGACGGGGGCGGCGGCGGCGGCGTTTGCGACGGTTCAGCCGCCGCTGTCACCTTGCTGAAATCAGCTTTCGGCAAACCGATAAACGCCGCTTCGCCGAGCTGCACGACGGCAACTTCCCCAGCGTCGCGGAGCTTCTTCCCCGCGTCATATACCTTTGCGGAGTCAACGCCATGCAGTTCGTGCATGGCGGCGTACAGCGTCTCGACGCGAACCGGGCCGGCCTGTGCGGTAAGCCACTCGACGATTGACCCCTTCGGCAGCTTGGCGCGTGATCGCTTGGCAGGCGCGGCAGAGTCGGAAACGGCGGTTGATCCCGTGGCGGATTCCGTGGCGGATTCCGTCGGCGGCGCGGGCTCTGGTTCGACGGCCTGGACGGGAGCAACATGTTGATCGTTATGAAGATCGTCGTCACCGTGAGAAGTATCAACCTCGGCGCCATGCGGCGTCGCTGATTTCCGCTCTTCGATTGCTCTTTCCAGTCGCAGGCGTTCCGTATCGGCTTCCGCTTGCGCAGTCGCCAGCTTGATAGCTGCCCGGTCATCCGCTGACAACTCGACAGGTACGGCGAGTTCTTTGACGTCGAGATTCGAGTAATCCGCTGGCCGTGCGATATACGCGCGGATCGCCTCGGGTGTGGCCTGCGGCAAGTTCGGCGGCAGGATGCTCTTGGTGACAAGCGAGCCGTTGACGATCTTGTTGTGAGACAGGCGACTTTTGAGCACACGCGCTGATGGTACCTCAGGCTTGCTGCCGTCCGCTCGCAGAGGCCGCTCAATGTGCAGGAACAGCGTTGCCAGCTCCATCAGGGTTGACTTGCCCTTCGGCCTGGTCTTGCCGGCGATCGGCTTGTTATCTCCGCCCCAAACAGCGGCCGTGTGCACAGAGAAGACGAAGATTTCGCAGCGGGAGCGGATGTTGAGAAGAATTGACTTCCAGTACGCCTTCACGTCCCCCCAATACAGGCCGGACATTTTCAAATACTGGGCGCGCGTGTGGTTGAATTGCAACGGGTTCTCCCAGACCCAGTCGGCCAGTCCGCCCTCGATGTCCTCGGCGACGTCCAGGGCGATCACGCGGAACTTGCCCGGAGGGATAGACAGGACGTTTGAATACCACCACTGAAAGGTGTCGATCGGCTTGAAGCCGTTCGGCAGTCGCTTGAGCATTTCAGCCGGGACGTCGATGCGACGCGCGCCGATTTCTTCGTAGGCTTCGCTGCTGCACTCGGTGTCATAGATCAGAGTTTCAGGTCCTGGGCAAAGGGAAAGTGCGAAGCGTGTTTTGCCGGACTCGAATTCGCCCGTCACTCCGATGATGGGAATAGGCTTGTCGAAAATCGGTTTCTTTGTTGTCGATGCGGCGGCGGTCGTCATGATGGTGGACCTGTTGTTTTAATGATCTCGATCACGAAATGCGCAGATGCGTTCCGCGCTCAACTCGAATGCTGTCCGGTAGCGTTAGGTTGTTTTTCCACGCCTCATACGCTGCTTGGCTGTCGAACTCAATCGTCACGCGACGGTACGCCTCAGGTATCCCCTCAGGAATCGGCACGCCATCGGCCAACCGAATCGATGGTCGGCCGTTGTTCTGGATCCGAACGCGGAATCTCCCAGCGTCAACCGACTTCATTCCCGCAGCGACCATGCAGCGGTGCATGTACGACTTCAGCCAATCGGCCCGACGTGCTGCCGCGCCAGCCAGCCTTGCAAGGCGATCGGCTTCGCGCTTGAACGCGGCGGATTCAGCGGCCATCTCCGCGTGCAGGGCGCAGCAGCCATCGAGCTTTTGCTCCATGGCAACGGTGAGGGCGTCTAATTCGTCCGAAACCTCTGCAGGGATTTCGCCGTCGTCGTCGATGCCCTCGGCGAGACGCATGCCGACCATCCGCAGTTCTTCACTGATCTCGTAGAGCTTCATGGCTGATTTCCTTGCGGAGCGTTGGGGCTGGTTTGCGGCGCGGCGTTGGTTTGCAGGAAGGCACACTCGCGCAGGTCTTCCATGGCGTCTTCGTTCGTGGCGTAGAAGTTGGGGATCGGTTCGCCGGGGCGAGACGCTGCGTAGATGAGGGCGCCGGCGGCTGCGGGGCCGATGCGATCTTCGAGCATTTTGCCAGCCGGCCCGGCAAGGTTGACTGCCCAGCCGGCGCGGCAGTGGGTCGTTTCGCAGGTATGCCAGTCGGTCATGTCGAGCGAGCAGCCAGGCGATTCGATGGCCGCAAGGATCTTGGCGTCGATGTTATCGATGACCGGAGCGGAAGCGCCGAGCACATCCGTGAGGTTGGCATCCGTGAGGTCGGCATACGTGAGGTTGGCACGCGTGAGGTTGGCAGCCGTGAGGTCGGCATCCGTGAGGTTGGCATCCGTGAGGTTGGCAGCCGTGAG
>DASRSQ010000453.1:0-12843 GCA_035656475.1 Gemmataceae bacterium
TCGACCTGGCTGGCGTCATTCCGTCGACCGACGAAGCTCGCGCGTTCCTTGCCGACAAGACGCCGGACAAGCGGGCCAGGCTGATCGACAAGCTGCTGGCCAGTGATGGCTACGCCCGACACATGACCGATCTCTTCGATGTCCTGCTCATGGATCGCCGGCCCGACAAGCACGTCAAGCGGCCCGAGTGGCGTGAGTTCCTGCAGACCTCGTTTGCGCGCAACAAGCCATATGACCAGTTCGTGCGCGAGATTCTGTCCGCTGATGGCATCGATGCGAAGAAGCGCGGGCCGGCCAAATTCTATCTCGATCGCGATGGGGAACCGCACGTTCTGACCAAGGACATCAGCCGGCTTTTCCTCGGCATGAACCTCCAATGTTCCCAGTGCCACGATCATCCGCTCGTCGATGCGTACAAGCAGGATTACTACTACGGGGTGATGGCGTTTCTCAATCGCAGCTACGTGTTCGCCGACAAGAAGACGAAGACCTCGGTGTTCGCCGAGAAGGCGGACGGCGACGTGACGTATCAGTCGGTGTTCGTGGCGAAGGTGACGAAGAACACCGGGCCGCACCTGCCGGATCGGCCGTCGTTGACGGAGCCGAAGTTCGAGAAGGGGAAGGAATACGTCGCAACGGTGGCAAAGGGGGAGCGAGGCACGCCGAAGTTCAGCCGGCGTGCCCAGCTGGCCGAGCAGATCACGGGCAAGGAGAATCCGCGTTTCGCTCGCTCGGCAGTCAATCGGCTGTGGTTCTTCATGATGGGCCGCGGCATTGTCGAGCCAGTCGAATACGATCATCCCGCCAATCCACCGTCACATCCCGAGTTGCTGCAGATGCTGACGGACGAATTTGTCGCCAGCAAGTACGATGTCAAGGCGATGGTGCGGGCGATCGCGCTGAGCGACGCGTATCAGCGGTCGAGCGAGGCGCCCAAGGGGAATGATGTCGATGCGAAGACGTTCGCGGTGGCGCCGTTGCGAGCAATGACGCCGGAGCAGTTTGCGTGGAGCATGATGCAGGCGACCGGCCTGATCGCGGCGGAGAAGAAGGCGCAAGGGGCGAAGCCGAACGAGCCAGCGGTGTACGGGAAGTTGTCGGGGCAGGTCGCGCCCTTTGTTGCGCTGTTCGGTACGCAGGCGGGCGATGCGGCGTTCAGCCAGGACTTCCAGGCCACCCTCGATCAAACGCTGTTCCTGGCGAACGGCGGCACGCTGCGCGGCTGGTTGACGGCCCGACCGGGCAATCTCATGGATCGCCTGGCGGCCCAGAAAGATGCCGGCAGTGTCGCCGATGAGCTCTATCTCAGCGTGCTGACGCGTCTGCCGACGGCCGACGAGCGCAAGGAAGTCGCCGACTATCTGGGGCGGCACGCGGCCCAACGGCCGGCGGCGCTGTCAGACCTGGCTTGGGCGCTCCTGACCTCGGCCGAGTTCCGCTTCAATCATTGATTGCCGAGCTTCGATTCCGAGACGAACAGGGCGAGCAACTCCGCGCGCGAGCTGACGTTCAGCCGGCGATAGATCTCTTTGACGTGATTATGAACCGTGTGCCGGCTGAGGTCGAGCTTGGCGGCAACGGCCTTCTCCGCCCGCCCGCGCAACAGCAAATCCAGCACCTTGCGCTGCGACTCGGATAGCTGCGCCAGGGCCGGCAACTCCGACGTCGAATTCACCGGCATCGCATTCGTCGAATGCTCCGCATCGGCCTCCTCCGCCGGGGCCAGGCCGATCAGCTGGAATTTGACGTTGCCAAAGCGCACCGTCTCCCCCGGTTTTAGCTCGATGTTGCGAATGCGTTCCTCGCGCACGAAGGTACCATTCAGGCTGCCCAGATCGGAGATGCGTATGCAGTCGGCGCCGATGGTCACCTCGGCGTGCTCGCGGGATACGGACAGGTTCTTGATGACGAAGTCGCACCCCTTGCCGCGGCCCACGAGATACGTGCCGTGATGGACCAGGCTGTGCGGCGCCGCGACAACCGTTGGATCGGTGCTGCTCAAGCGAAGAATCATGCTGTACCTCAGCAAATAACCTGTTTAGGTCATTGCACGGAGCCGAATTGCGGGTGAATATATTCCTACCCCCAACAATTCATTCCATCCCAATGGCACTCGCCCAGGCCATTGGGATGCTTTCTTTCAGTCCATGCAATTCTTACCGATTACACCCAAGGGTAAAGCAGGGGCAACATATCTGTCAACCTCGAAGAGGTTTTGGCGGGCCAGATTGTAGTGTTTTGCTTGCGCGGGCGAACGCATCTGTCCGAGCCGCACTCGTGAATAAGCGGGCTGAAACCACGGCAACGATTCCAATAGGTACTGGCCGTTTACTAACATGCGCGGCTCGGGCACATACGGTCAACACCCATTGGACAGGTATGCGGGTGGGATCGGAGCACTTAATTCACTTTTTCGACGAACGCGAACAGAGCCTTGGTGGCGGCGTCATCCGCCTTGCCGAGATCGGCGTTGATCTTGACGTGCGTCGTCTCCTTCCCTGCGAACAGCGTGACAGGCACGTCCGCCGCCTTCAGCGCATTCCCCAGGCGCAAGGCCTGAGCGCTCACGTCGGGATGATTGCCGACATACAGGATCAGGAATGGCGGGATGCCCTTGTTCTTGCCGACATGGGTCACCGCCGAGAACGCCTTGTGCTTGGACGGGTCGTTGCCAAACTTGATGCGATGGCCGAATTTCGGCAATGGCAGGCCGTGCACCCGGCAACGCACTTCCGCGACCTCGATCATCGCCGGGATGTCATAGGTGTCGCCGTCGACGGGAACGCATCCCTTGATGATGGCGAATGACAGCCCTTCGTCCTTCAGCCATTTTTCATCGGTGCACAGGAGCGCCGCCAGTTGGGCGCCGGCGGAGTGGCCCATGATCAACAACCGCTTCGGATCGCCCCCGTGCTCGGCGATGTGGTCGTGGACCCAGCGGATGGACTTCGCCACATCGCGCGTCAGCGTCTCCATGTCAACCTTCGGCAGAAGCCGATAGTTGATGGAGACGAGGACAAAACCCTTGTTGTTGAACGCCTGCGGCTTCATGTATATTTCGGACTTGTCGCCTCCCTGCCAGCCGCCGCCGTGAATCCAGACGACGACGGGCAGATTTTTTGCGTTGGCGGGGGCATAGATATCGAGCGTTTGCAACTTGTCCGCGTTCTTGACGTAAGCGATGTCGCGTTTGACGTCTTGTGCGTGGGCCTGGGCGACGACCACGCAGGCCAGGACGATACCAAGGACATACTTCATGGTGTGGCTCCTCAAATGTGAATCGATGCCGTTCACGGCGAGACGTCGCGGAGGCAGGTTCGACTGTGGGACATGGGCACCGATGGTCGAGGGGATGACAAACAGGCGTCCACGTAGATCTATTCAAGCAGGTAGAGGCGTCCAGATTCTGCGTTTCGATTCTGATGGTGAAATGGTAAGAATATCATTGAAATGAGCTCGCTTGCCCGGCATCATGAAACCATATTCTGTCGGTTCTCGTCTAATCAATGCCAGGCCCAAGCCGAAATGGGAGAACCATGAAAATCCCGCTCGATCAGATCTCCGTCGCATCGCCGTGCCACGTTTCGTGGGACGCGATGGTCGGCGATGACCAGGCCCGCTTCTGCGGCCAGTGTTCGCAGCACGTTTACAATCTTTCGGAAATGACTCTGCAAGAAGCGGAAGACTTCGTCCGGCAGCGCGAGGGACGCACCTGCATTCGCTTCTATAAGCGCGCCGACGGCACGATGATGACGAAGGATTGCCCGGTCCGCTGGCGTGCGATCAAACGGCGCGTCGCCATGGTCGGAGCAGCAGCCGCGGCGGTCCTGTTCGCTGGCATGGGCATCGTCACGCTTGGCGCCTTCGCCGCCAGCGTGCGTGGCAATGGCAACGGGGGCGTGCAGTTCATCAACCCGATCACCCGCCTGAGCGACTGGCTTTTCCCGGAGCACGCCGCCTTCTCGATCCCGCCCGCTCCACCCGTCATGGTGATGGGTGAAATGTGCGTGCCGGAACGCCAGCCGCCCCTCGTTCCCGAGATTGCGCCGCCGAAATTGGCGGTTCCTGCCCAGGAGCAAAAATGAAATCGAGCAAGATCCCGCTGGATCAGATCCAGGTCGCGTCTCCCTGTACCGCCTCGTGGAACGACATGATCGGCGATGAGCGTACGCGCTTCTGCGAGCATTGCTCGCAACACGTCTACAACCTCTCGGAGATGACGCGCAAGGAAGCCGAGGCGCTCGTGCTCGAGCGCGAAGGCAAGATGTGCGTCCGCTTCTATCGGCGTTTCGACGGCACGATGCTGACCGTGGATTGCCCGGTCGGCTGGCGCGCCGCCGCAGGGCGCGTCGCCTTGATCGGCAGCGCGGTCGCCGGCGTCTGCTTCGCGCTGCTCGGCCTGATGACGGTCGGCGCCTTCGCCGCCACGCGCGCGGACCGCAACGGCCGGGCCGGCAACCCAATCCAGCGCGTGTGGGAGTTGATCTTCCCGCCCCCCGACTGCGTCATGGGCGGCATCGGCCCGCCTCCCATCGCGCCGCCTCCGCCTCCCGCGCCACCGGTTCCGCCTCCGGCGCCTCCCGTCGCGCCCCAATAGCATTTGCCTTCTCGTTCCCGTCGCGAACACGGAGCAACCACAGAGGTTATGGAGTGTGTGCTCCGTGCTCTCCACATCCTCTGTGGTTGTTCCATGTCAGAGGCGGAAACCCATCGACCAGGCAATCCATCACGCGTAACCCGCCAGTTCGCGGATCTCGATGGTGTGGCCCGGCGGGCACTCGCGGGCGATGGCGACGGCAGCATCGTAGTTCTCGGCCTGCATGATGCCGAAGCTGACAATGATCTCCTTGGCCTCGACATAGGGACCGTCCGTCACGAGTGTGCCCTTCAGCACGCGGCCGGAGTGCTTCAAGCCATCGCCGCCGGGCACAATGGCCGAGCTGAACTTTTGCAGCCATGCCTGCCAGGCTCCCGCCAGCTTCTGCATTTCCTCGGGGGAGGGCTTGTCACGAGGCTCCGTTGATTGGCGATAGATGAACAAGAACTTTGCCATGTTGGTACTCCAATCGGTATCTAAGCGCAAGCCGGAGGCCTGTCCCCCGTCTGGCATGAGTACAACGAACAGGCAGCGCGCGTTCGGACACGCGTGTAATATTTTTTTTTTGCGGCGTTGTGATCTTCGGCGTCGGCGGAGCGGCCCTGGTGGGACTGATCAGCATCGTTCTCGGCGGGTTGGCAGTGGTACGCTGCCGCCGCAGGGCAGAATTGTGACAGTAGCGCTCAATCCGAAAAGAGCCTTGGCAAAGGCTGCCAAGGCTCTCATGGTTAGCAATGAAGCAAAAAGCGCTTTCTCAGGCAGCTTGCTTGAAGCGCCGCAACCGGAAGGCTGCCCCGCCAACAATCAGCGCTCCGAACACTGCAATGCTCGCGGGCTCGGGAACCGCGACAGTCGCTTGCAAGGAGACGTTGTCCACGCCAAAATTGAAAACGCCCAAGTTATCCACTTCGGAGAATCGCAACTGCAGGGTCTGCCCGGCGTGAGCCGCCAAGAAGGCACTGAGGTCTACGCTCTGCGTCGTGTAGCCCGAGACGAGCGGATCGCCGGGATTCGTTTGGAAGACATTAAGCAACACGTCAGCGGGGGCAACGCTAAAAGGCGAGGCCGACCCCGTAAGAATGTCTACGCGGGCCTGCTGATTTGGAAACGCGGTGAAATCCAGAGTGTTGGGCGACGCGAACGACGCGCCGCGATTGCCAATGAATTCATCAAACGACAGTGTGGCGGATGTCACGCCAGCGGGGACCACGAAACTCTGGATCAAGACGTGCGAACCCGGGCCACCCGTATCCGACATGGCGGCATGCGTCGGACCCGGCGGCACGGGAACGGAAAAACCGTTGGGCGAAAAGGCCCCAGATTGAATGAACCAGTTTCCGGAGCCTCCCGCCTGGTTCGTGATAGTCCAACCAGTGAAACCCGCCTCAAACCCGCCGTTGGAAATCAAGGGCGCAGCGATCAAATTTGTCGCTGCAAACAGAAATGCAACGACTGCCAGCACCAAAGCACTTCGCTTCATATCCACAACCTCCCAGGTTGCCATTGCGCTACTTGGACAGGGACACATCCTCAAAACACCGGATTAATGGCATTTAATGGATACAGACTGTCAACCTGGAGAAAAGTTCCAAGAATTCCGCAAGAAATTAATTCACTTTGGGCGCTCCTCTATCAACAGCTTTCGCAACTTCAGCCGCGCCCTGCTCAGCCGGCTGCGGATCGTGCCGATGGGGAGATCCAACGCTTTGCTGATCTCCTCGTACGACCAGCCTTCCATGTCCTTCATTACGAGCACCATGCTGTGCTCGATGGATAGCTGCTTCAGCGCTGCGTGGAGCCTGCGTTTCTCCTCGGCACGCTCCAGGGCGTGGCTGGGTTGCAAGGCACCGGAGGCATCGGGAATGTCGAGCCGATAGCCTTCGCCCGCATAGATATCCAGGCGGCGCTCGCGGCTTTGCTTACGTTTCGCGGTGATGACGGTGTTGACCGCAATGCGGTAGAGCCAGGTGGAGTAGCGTGCGTGGCCGTTGAACGAATGGCGAAATTGCAAGGCACGCAGAAAGGTTTCCTGGACCACCTCGCGTGCGCCGTCAGCATTGCCTACGAGTCGCAAAACCCGGTGAAAGAGACGGTCATAATGGCGCGAAACGACCTTGTTGAAATCGAGCGATGGGCACGTTTCATCGAGAAAATCGGCGGATTCTACGGACGTACCAGGCGACGCAGTCTGCATCCTTTAGCACCTGTGCTGGTCTGGGGAACACCGCGGGAGTGCATGCAGGAAAAGTTATAATCGCTCGTGATGGCGCAGACAAGGAACTGAAATCAATTTTGTGAAAATAGTGAACTTCGCCGGGGAACGTCGTTGGCCGTGCGGTCCCCCGGGAAAAATGCATTCAGAAAGGTAATTCTGCCATCCAGGCTTATTTTTCGATTCTCTCAGGCGACACCACGACCGGCGCACTATCCAGCGACGTCGCGGTGCGATTCAGGCGAGACGGCAGCGTTCTGGGCGCCTCCGGTGCGGCGGCGCTCGATTCGGACGCACTGACCTGGTTCAGCTTTTGCATGGCGATCCGGGCAATCTGCAAGCCGGGTTCCAGCTGCAGGGCGGCTTCATAGCTCCGGCGTGCTTCATTGCGCTTCAACTGCCCCGCCGACGCCGATACGCTCTTCATCAGCGACTGAGCCTGGGTGGCTTGAATGAAGCCCACGTTGCAATGCGCCTGTGCCTTCGGAATCACCTTGCCGAACGCCTGAATGCTTTCGTCATATCGGCTCTGCTGCGCCAGCGTCATGCCGAGGTTGATCCAGGCGTTCGCATACTTCGGATTGACGCCGACCGCTTTGCGCAGGTGCTTTTCGGCCTCGGCCCATTCGCCTCGGCAATAGTAGCCGTAACCCAGATCGTTGAGCAGCTCGGCATCCTTCGGATTCTCTTCCAGGGCATGCCGGTAGTAATCGAGCGCCTTGTCGAACTCGTCATTGCGGTCGTAGAGGACTGCCAATCGGCGCGTGGCCTCGACAGCCAGGCGCTTGTCGAGTTGGCGCGCTTTCTCGTAGAGACCGATGGCTTCCGGATCCTTGCCTCCCTTTTCGAGGGTCTCAGCGGTGGTGAAGCAGAGCTTGGCGGAGTCCATCGTCGGCAATTCCGCTTCCTTGGTTCCCGCGCGCGGCGACGACGAGGCATCGCTCATCGGCCCGACGAGCATGGATTCGCTCGAGGGGAGCTGACAGCCAGTGAGGAAGAGCGCCAGGCAGGCAGCAAGAGATCCGAAGGACAGGGACTTTGTGAGCGGCATGATGAGCTCGCTTCCTATTGGATGGACAGGCGGCGGAGCCTGGAGAGGTCCCCGCCGCGGGTGCGTTGACTAGTAACCGCCGAAGCCGCCCATGCCGCCGCCGACGAGAGGCGGAAGGAACGTGCCGGCGCCACCGGCGCCGCCCGGGAATCCGCCACCGAAACCACCGCCGCCGAAGCCGCCGCCGAAGCCGCCGAACCCGCCGCCGAAGCCCATGCCGTACGAACCCAGCAGCAGGCGCTGATAGACGCGAGGCGCCTCGTCGCCGAACAGGCCTTCGGCCTGGGGGTTCGCGATGATGACGCGGGCTTCCGGATCGCGGATTCCGGCGGCGGCCAGCTTGGCCACGATGATCTGGCGCCGCGCCTCGTTCGCGTTGGGATCGGGAGTCGGCTGAATCAGCACGGGATAGGGAACCGTCGGCAAGCGGCGAATCATCGATGCCAGGTGATATTCCCCATACGGCCCCAGTTGCAGGCCGCCCAGGTACCACTCGTGCAAGAACACCGCGTACTGAATGGCGACCGCGTTGTCGCGCTGGATCGACGTGAATCGGTGCAGGTGGTCCCCCACGGGATCAGGCAACGAGCCTGGGGGGATGTCTGCGCATCGGTCAAGCTTCAGCGGATGCCCGCCGTCCGAGTGAAGACCGGTGCAACTGCATCCCATCCCGATTAGCGAGATGATTCCTGCGTACATCAGGTAGGTCGAGAGCTTGGCAACCTTCATCTGCGTGTCCTCGCGCAAGCGGTGAAAAGTACGTTCGATCCGGTCCCACCGTTTTGCCCTCGTGAGCAGAAATCCTCTCAGTTCGGGGGCGATTGAATGTTGTGGTGGCCTGACGGGCCGAAGATATAGCGTTGTTCACAGCGGTTGTACTGGCGGATGCGATGGAAATCATTCATGACCGGGCTGCGGAAGTCGACCGGCCGCCGGCCTTCGAGCCGACCCAGCAGGTAGAACTCCAGGTCGCTGGGCTCGAACATGTCGGAACCAACGAGGCGAGGCAGTTGATGCGCGTGCATCGGTTGCACGAGCTCCGGCGTGATCAGAATGACCAGCTCCTGCTCGCCCGCCGATGTGCGGTCGAATCCCGTGAAGCGATTCAGCACCGGAATCGTGCCGAGGAACGGAATCTGATCGCGATCGGCGCCGTGATTCGTCTGGATCAACCCCGCAACGGCGAGGGTCTGCCCGTCGCGCATCTCGATGGTCGAGAAAAAGGTGCGTGCGGTGAGCCCGGCGACATTGGAGGTACCGACCGTCGTGCCCGTCGAAGGATCACGTGTGCTGACCGTGGCAGACACGTTCAATCGGATCCGGTCCTTGTCGGTGATGTAGGGAGTAAAACGTAGTTGCACGCCGAACGGGACGTAGGAAATGCCTTGCAAGCCAGCCCCGCCGACAGTGCCCGTAACGACGGGCACCGGGAATTGACCGCCGGCCAGGAAGAAGGCGGGCTGGCCGTTCAGTGTCACGAGGTTCGGCTCGGCGAGCGACTTGGCATAGCTCAGCTTCTTCAAGGCGTTGACCGCCAGCGCGAGCTGTCCGTTGTCCAGGTTGATGGGCAGGTTCGCGAGCGCGGTCGTGCCGGCGGCCGCGTTACCGACGGTGTTCGCAAGACTGCCAATCCCAAGTCCCGCGCCCGGCACCACCAGTCCGCCGGTGCGGTTCTCGCTCACGGTGATGCCCTGCTTGTTCGACAAACTGAAGTTCATGCCGATGCTTCGCGCCGCCGTGCGATTCACTTCGGCGACAACCACGCGAAGCATGACCTGCTGGACGCCGGCAACCCGCAGCATGTTGATGACGTTCGGACTGCCGCTGCTCAGATAGTTCGCCGAACCTGGCGTCGCCGGTCCGCCGTCCGGCTGGTCCGGCCGCGGCGAATTCGGAATCCCTTCCGACGGTATCTTCGACGCGCCCGGCGTGTTGGAGACGACCAGCTTCAGAATCTGTGCGGCTTCCTGGATGTCATGCGCCTGCCCGGATACGACCACCTTATCGCCGACGAGGTCCAGCTTGACCAGGCTGTCCGGGAACTTCTTGTTGATCTCCAACTCCAGGGCCTTGAACACGCGTTCCATGCGAGCCTTCTCTTCTGGATCGGGGAACACGCGGACGAGATAGCTCAGCACCGTCTCCTTGGTCTTGTCTTCCGCGCTCGCGAACCAGAAATTCAGCACGGTGGTCCCGGTCAATTTGCCAAGGATCGTCATATCCTTCGAGTTGGGGAATACGTTGTAGGACGCGATCGTTTCATCGGAGATCTGAATTCGTTTCGGTGTTTCCTTCAGGATCATGAGCCGGGCGCGCCCCTTGATGAGATCGAGCGTATTGTTCGGATCGACGAAGCCCTTGACGTATTTGGCGTACTCCTGAAGCTCCTTGGCGGTTGGCCGCGGCGTCGCACCCAGGGGCGCGACATCGGTGTCGCCAATCAGCGGCATGCGAACCTGGTCCGGTCCAAACGGAGGAACCAGCGGCCGAGGCTGCGGCAGCAGCGGCGGTTCATCCGCGCCTTTGGGCTGCGGCACCTTCGGTTGCGGTACCGGTACCTGCACCTGCATCGCGCCATCCATCGGGACGAACGGCGGCTGCGCTCCCACCTCATTCGCCGGTATCACGATTTCCTTGTAAGTCGGCGGCTCCACCTGCATGATGGGAGTCACCGGCGCCTGGGCCTTTGGCACCCCGACGGGGCCGGCTGGAATGCCCGGGATCGGTATCATCGGGGACGTCGGCGTAACGTCGAGCACCGGCACTTCGGGAACCTGCACTTCCTTCACTTCCTTCGGCGCGGGAATCTCGAACTTGCGCGGCGGCGTCGCTGCGGGCTTGTCCTTTTGCTGGGCCTGCGAAGTCGAAATCCAATGACACGCCGCCATGGCAAGCACCGCCCCAACCGCCAGCGACAAAGCGAGCCGACGTGAACGCGAGCCGCGTCCGAAGATTGCTTCTTTCGAATTTGCTTGCCTGTTGTCCATGTGAACTCCGCTGGCAAAAATCCGAGTGGGCGTTTCCCGTGCAGACGGGCTGGGGCGCCGTCCGCCATTCCACCACTTGTTCACAGCAAAGCATGTCCGAAAAATCCCCGGCGTGGACGACTTTGCCGTCTGTAGGGGTAGTATCGGATATTCCGGTCAGGCCACATGAAGAAATGATTTGCTGAACTACCCGTTTTCAACCGCATCGCTGTGAAGCTGGCGAAGATGCGAAATCATCAAAGCAAGCTGGCGAAAGGCGTCCCGATGCGACTCGAAAAAATGCAAAAAGCCATCCGGCTTCGGATGGCTTTTCGTTGGTCTCGACCCTGATATTAACATCAGGCAGCGACGGCGACCGCGCCCCCCTGGGCGGCCCCTTGCAGCCGCTTCCAGCTCTCCGCTGGCAGCCCCATCGCCAGCTTCAACGCGCCGACAGCCCCCGCATAGACGGCGTCCCCGACACGCCGCACCTTCGCCCCGCCGTATGCCGTCATCGCTTCTTCGATCACGCGATCCAGACCGCGCAGCTGGCTGCCCCCGCCGCCAAGCACGATGTTCTGCAGCATCCGCTGCTGGAACTCCGGATCGAACCGGCCAATCAACTCGCGCAATCCCTTCACGATCGGCTCGATGATCGTTCGGCACGCTTCCTTCAAATGGACCGTCACGTCGAACTGCGTCGGCTTGCCGTTCACTGGCAGCGTCACGATTGCCTTCTCATTGACCTCGTGAACGAAGCCGAATTTCTCCTTGATCTCGCGCACCATGTTGCGAGAGAGCTGGGCCTCCGGATGCGCTTTGCGGACGCGTTCCATGAAGGCCTCGTCAATGAAGTCGCCGCCCAGCGGCACCGTCACCTGCTCTTCCTCCGACGGATACGTGCCGTACACGGGGCACAAGTCGATGGTCCCCGCGCCGATGTCGATGACGAGCGTGTCGCTCAAGCGATTCATCGAATAGGCAATCGTGAAGGGCTCCGGCACGATCATCACCGCATCGAAGGTTCCCTGGGCCGCTTCGAGAATGACCTGCTTGTTCGCAATTGACGCCCGCGATGGAGCGCCGATGACGCCGTAGATCGGCACTCCCTTGGGCGGCCGCGTCATGCTGACCGCGTGCGCGACCAGCAGGCGGGCCGCTTCCTGATGCTTTTTCACATCCTCCGAGCGCACGCCGCAGTCCTTGATGTTGTTGTACTTGAGCACCCCTTTTTCGAACGGACGCACCACGTTTAGGGCCAGGCGATGCTCGACCAGGTCCTTGCCGAACACGACGTCGCGTCCGAGCAGGGTGCGAGCGAAGTGATCCTTCGGCCAGCCGACGGCGCTTTGCAACACATCGCGCAGGCCTGACGAGGAGGCGACGGACGTTTTGAAGGTGCCCAGATCCATGCCGATGTAGACGATGCCCTTGTCCATGATTTCTCCTGAAGAGTCCTGGCCCTGTTCGTGTCGAAATATTCGGTTGGTTTTTGGTTCACGCGCCGTCGCTTGGCGGTTCGTCTTCGGGGGTCCTTGTCAGGTCGAGCTGGTCGTACATGCGTAGGTTGTCCTCGAACAGTTGCTGAAGCAGCGCGTCCTCTTGCTGCTTGACCTGTTCCTCTTTGAGGAGTCGCTCTTCTTCGAAAGAAGGACCGATGTCAAACTGCTCGGCCGTTATCTCCTCCGCATTTTCCGCGGCGAGGGCCTCGGCAAAGCGATTGTTCTCGCTTGGCGGAGTCGGTTCGGCGCCGCCCGGGGCATCCATGCGATAGGGGCCGACGACCATCGGCGTGCCACTGTATTCGATGCGCACCAGCGGTCCGAAACGCTTGGCATGGCGACCAAGCAGCAGGAACAATCCCACGAGAGAGACGAGCGGCACAATGATGGCGACCGCCAGGATGACCACGACGTCAAGCAGTGTTTTTCCAATCAAAGTCGCCGTGGGGGGCGATGGGGGAATGCTAGCCTGCGGCGGTACGGCGGTCTGCGGCGTCGGCAATACCTCCACCTTC
>DASRSQ010000454.1:0-17556 GCA_035656475.1 Gemmataceae bacterium
TATGCATCACGTCCGCCCGCTTCTACGAAGCGGGGCTAAACATCAATCATGTTCGCACTCTATCGCACGCTGAGTCTGCGTTACCTGTCGCGGCGCTGGTTCCGGGCGGCACTCGTCGTCGCCAGCATCATGCTCGGCGTCGCCATCCTCGTCGCCACGCAGGCGCTCAACGAGACCATGGCGAAGGCTACCCTCGCGTCTAGCAATCCCATTGCCGGCACCATCGACCTCATCGTCACCAATGGCGACTTTCCTATCGATCGCAGCTTGACCAAGGAGATCGAGAAGGTTAAAGGGGTAAAGGAGGTCCAGGCCAAGATCTTCGATCAGGCGAAGATCGTGCTGCTAGATAAGAAGATTCCCGTAATGGTCATGGGCTTCGATTTGAAATCGCAAACCAAGAAGCCGGGCGGCTTTGAGGAGCAGTTCATCCTCAGTTCGCGAATGGATGTGATCGAGACTGCGTTCAAAGGCATCATCGCGGCGAGAATTTTCGGGGCGGCGGACGCGATCCCTGGAATTATCGGCCAGGAACTCGAGCAAGACCTGGCGAAGGAATCGGGCGTCCGTGCGCTCGTCGGATTTCGCGAGCTGAAAGTCGAGAAAAGTCCGCCCAAGACGCATACCGTCTATAGCGTCGCCTCCATGAAGCCGAAGGAACAGGGGGACATGGCGGCCTTCGGCGGCTACCTCATCGTTCTCGATCTCGACGATGCGGCCACGGTGCTCGGAATTCCCGAGGGCAAGGTGCGGCGCATCGATGTCGCGCTCGATCCGGGCGTCGATCCGAAGAAGGCGCGGGTCGACATCGAGCGCGTGCTTGCCGGTCGGGCCGAGGTGCGCACCCTGGAGGAGCAGAACCAATCGCTGCAGAGCGCCATGGTCGGCATGAAAACCGGCTTCTCGATGTGCGGCGTCGCGGCGCTTATCGTCGGCATGTTCCTTGTCTACAACGCGCTTTCGGTCTCCGTCGCCGAGCGTCGGCATGAGATCGGCATCCTGCTCGCGCTCGGAGCGACGCGCGATCAGGTCTGGCGGCTGTTTGCCGGCGAGGCATTTTTCCTCGGCAGTCTCGGAGCACTGCTTGGCATTCCGCTCGGGACGGGATTCGCGCATCTGGGCCTGGAGCCGATGCAGGACGCGATCGGCGATATCTTCACGACCATGAACCAGAAACAGGTGACGATCGGCTGGGACCTGATTGGCCTGGCCATCGTGGTCGGCATCCTTGCGGCAGTGATCGCCTCGATGGTGCCGGCGGTGCAGGCGGCGTACGACAAGCCGGCCGAGGCCGTGCGGCGCGTGCCGAAGGAGCCGGCGGTGTCGCATTTGCTACTGCACATCGCGGCCACCGGCGGCCTCATCCTCGGCGGCATGAGCCTGATCTTCCTGCGCGATTACCTGCCGAAGCGGTGGGGCACATACGGCGGCCTGAGCCTGGTGATGATCGGCGCCTTGCTGTCGGCACCGCTGTTCGCCCAGGTCGCGGCGCGCTGCCTGGCGCCTTTCTCACGCCGCTTCTTCCCGATCGAATGGCGCATCGCGGCCGACAACCTCGTGCGCGCTCCAGGACGCACCGGCATGGTCATCGGCGCCCTCGCCGCGGGAGTGTGCCTGATCGTCGAAACCGCCGGCATCATTCGCTCCAACCGCGAAGCCATCATCGGCTGGGTCGATTCGTCGATCGGCTCCGACATCGTCGTCACCTCCGGCAGCCCGGTTGGCTCAGGAGGCCAGAATCTGCCGATGGACGAAGGTCTCGGGGACGAGCTGAAACGGCAGTTGTCCGAGATCGAGGACGTCATTCCAATCCGAATCTGCACCGAGATTCCCTTCGGCAAGGATCGCGTCGCCATCCTGACCACCGATGCCGGGCGGGCCCATGGCTTGGAGACCAAGCGCGTGCACAAAAACGAGGCCGCCGACATTTTGCTCAAGATGGATGGGCAGAAGAACGCGGTCGTCGTCTCGGGCAATTTTGCCGCGCTGCACCATGTCCATACCGGCGACAATATCACGCTTGGCAATGCGGAGTTCCACGTCGTTGGCGTCGTCGTCGATTACACGTGGAACCTCGGCACCGTCATCATGAATCGCCGCGACTACGTCGAGCGCTGGGGGGACAAGTCGGTGACGGTGTTCGACGTGTATTTGCGCGAAGGCGCGGATGCGAAAGCGGTCAAGAACAAGATCGCTGCCAAGTTCACCGGGCACGACCTGCATGCCCTGACGCGCGAGGAACTCAAGGGACATATCGAGAGCATGATCCAGAAGCTCTACACCATCGCGCTCGGCCAGGAAATCGTCGTTGTCCTGGTCGCGGCGCTCGGCGTGGTGACGGCACTGTTGATCTCGGTGTTGCAGCGCCGGCGCGAGATGGGGTTGTTACGCGCGATCGGAGCGTCGCAAGCGCAGGTCGTCTACCTGGTGCTGGCGGAGGCATGCCTGATGGGCATCTTCGGCTCCATCCTCGGCGTCATCTTCGCGATGCCGCTGCAATGGTATACGCTGCAGATTCTGTTTCTGGAGGAGTCCGGCTACGTCTTCCCGGTCTACGTGCCCTGGTGGGAAGGCGCCGCTGTCGCGCTGACGGCCCTGGCGATTGCGGCGCTCGCAGGAGTTGGGCCGGCGCTTTACGCGGTGCGCGAGCGGATTCCGGAAGCGATAGCGTATGAGTGAAAAAACGATGGGAGGTCCCCGGGAATCGCTGCGCTCATCCCGGGGCTTGGGAATGCGACTTTATTCCACGGTCACACTCTTGGCGAGATTGCGCGGCTTGTCCACGTCGCAGCCACGCAACAGCGCGATGTGATACGCCAAAAACTGCAGCGGGATCACCGCCACCATTGGCTGCAAGTAGTCCGGCACCTGCGGCACGTAAATCACCTCATCGGCCCGCGCATTCAGATGCTGCGCCAGTTCGAGATCTCCCTCCGGCGCGACGGCGATGACCGGACCGCCGCGGGCTTTGATCTCTTCGAGATTGCTCATCACCTTGTCCGCGACGCCGCCCGACGGGATCAGGAACACCGATGGCGTGTTCTCGTCGACCAGCGCGATCGGGCCATGCTTCATCTCGGCGGCCGGATAACCCTCGGCATGGATGTAGCTGATTTCCTTGAGCTTGAGCGCGCCTTCGAGGGCGACCGGGTAGAGATACTGCCGGCCGAGGTAGAGCATGTTGCTGACGTTGTGATACTTCTGGGCGATGTCGCGCACCTGGTCGTGGCACTGCAGCGTCTTGCGAAGCACATCGGGGAGGGCGCGGATCTCTTTGATCATGCGCGAGCCCTGCAAGCTCGATAGATGCCGCAAGCGGCCCATGTAGAGGCCGAGCATCGTCAGGACGGCGACCTGGTTCGTGAACGCCTTGGTACTGGCGACGCCAATTTCGGGGCCGGCGTGGAGGTAGACGCCGCCATCGCATTCGCGAGCGATCGTGCTGCCGACGACGTTGCAGAGAGCAAGTGTGCGATGTCCCTTGCGTTTCGATTCGCGCAGGGCGGCGAGGGTGTCGGCGGTTTCGCCCGATTGCGTGATGGCGAGGACGATGGTGTTGCGCTCCATCGGTGGATTGCGATAGCGCAGCTCCGACGCGTATTCGACCTCGACGGGGAGCCGGGCGAACTCCTCGAAGAGGTATTCGCCGACGAGGGCCGCGTGATAACTGGTGCCGCAAGCGGTGAAGATGAAACGCTCGGCCCGGCGCAGAGCGCGGGCGTCGAGGTTGAGGCCGCCGAAGTGGGCACTGGCGTCCTCGTCGGCAAGCCGGCCGCGCATGGCATTTTCGAGGGCGTCGGGCTGCTCGAAGATTTCCTTGAGCATGTGATGCTCGAAGGCGCCCTTCTCGGTGTCGCCCGGGTCCCAGTCGATGCTGTGAATGGTGGCGTCGACGCGTGCGTGATTGGCGTCAAGGATGTGCCAGCTATCGCGGCGCAGTTCGCAGAGCTGGCCATCCTGGAGGTAAACGACTTTCTGTGTCTTGCCGATGAGGGCCGACGGATCGCTGGCGAGGAAGTTTTCTTCTTCGCCGATGCCGACGACGAGCGGGCTGCCCAGGCGGGCGCCGACGAGCAGGTCGGGCTGGCTGGTGCTGAGAACCGCGATGCCGTAGGTCCCCTTGAGCAGATTCAACACCTTGCGAACCGCTTCAACGAGATCGCCCTGATAATGCTGGGCAACGAGCTGGGCGATGACCTCGGTGTCGGTGTCGCTGTGGAAGCGAACGCCGTCGGCTTGCAGTTGGCGTTTGAGGGCGGAGTAGTTCTCGATGACGCCGTTATGGACGACGGCGATCTTGCCGTCGCCGCTGATGTGCGGATGGGCATTGCGGTCGTTGGCGGGCCCGTGCGTCGCCCAGCGCGTGTGACTGATGCCCTGGCAGCCAGGGGCGGGCTTGTCGCTCAGGAACTTGGCGAGGTCGGCGATGCGGCCGGCGCGTTTGCGAAGGTGAAGGTGCGGGCCGGTGAGGGTGGCGATGCCAGCGCTGTCATAGCCGCGATATTCGAGTCGCCTTAGTCCCTCGACGAGGATCGGTTCCGCTTCCCGGTTGCCAATATAGCCAACGATGCCGCACATACGCCACTTCCTCCGTGAAAATGCGAGTTGCCTTGGTAGGGTTATACGTTGGTCAAGAAGCCCCACACAACGTCAATTTGCCATCTGCGTCAAGCTGGGCAAAATGGTGGTAACCGCGCAGACTTGTCGCCCACTGACAGGGGATTCTCGCATTTCAAGTTATCGGCAAATTGGGGGCCGGCATTTGGCAAAGCTGGAATCGATGCCATTCTCGGCTAGTGTCGTCCGGCGCGAGGTTAGGATAATCTTGATCAGTCGCGTCGAGGCGCCAGTTTCCCGCTTGCAGTTCGTCAGCCAGATCGGTAAGAAATTGTCCCCAGCTTAGCGCCAATACCGAATGAAGCTCGTCGTCTCGACCGAAGATAATCACCTGTCCTCGTGTGCCCCTCGGACCGGGATTCAGGTCGATTCCAATGTGATTTCCACTGAAGTCGCTCGTAAGAGGAATCCAGCCGCGATCGAAGTAGTGTTGCCGCACAAATTCCGCGGGGAAGGAGCTGCAGCGTGCGTCCATGTCGGCAGCAGAACCATCGTCCACGTTCATTTGGTATCCATTGATCCAGTTCGTCCAGTTGTGAAGACACTCTTGCAAGGGATCAACTGCAAGTCCAAAAACGATACCCAGGCCAGCGCATTGGCCATTGTAAATGCGGTAACTGGCTCGCACATCCTTTGGAAGCTTCTGGCCGATCGCGTCCTCGAACTTCCGAATTTCTGCCTCCAATGCAGGTGGACAATCCGCTCTCGTAAGTTGAGGAACGTTCGCGACACTCCACCGCTTGAGGCGTTGCCATGCCGACTTGATCGAATATGAGCCCACCTTTGAGTCGTCTCGGTAGGAAATACGTCCGATCAGCGAGTCGCCGCCCATGCGCACTCCCATCGAGGCACCTTGAGTTCCGTCTCAACAGCGTCTTTCGTACCTCAAACCGCAATCGTATTACTTCGCCGCCGGCATTTCGATCAACTCCGGAACGACCGGCATGCCAGGGCGGACGCGCTGAATGCCTTCGATGATGACCTGATCGCTGACGCTCAACCCCTCCGTGACTTCGCGCAAACCATCGTGCAAGCTGCCGAGCTTGACGGCGCGCTTCTCGACCTGGTTTTCGCCGTTGACGACATAGACGACTTTCTGGCCCTGATCGGAATCGATGGCACGCTCGGTGATCAAGAGGCCGTTGTGCGGCGCGCCAAGAGGCAAACGGATGCGCACGAACAGGCCAGGGGTCAGAAGGCGCTGCGAATTGGGAAAGATGCCGCGCATGCGCATCGTGCCGGTGCCGGCGTCGATCTGGTTATCGACGAAATCGAGCTTACCAACATGTTGATACCCCGCCTTGCTCGAGATGGAGAGGTGCACCTTGGCAGGTTCGGCGGAGCCAGTCACCTGATCGCGGATTTTCACCCAGGTCTGGTCGTCGACATCGAAGTAGGCATACATCGGATCGGTCGACATGATGGTGGTCAGCACCGTGCCGCCGGTCTCGCCCGACTCGACCATGTTGCCAACGGTGACCATGGCCCGGCTCACGTGGCCGCTGATGGGCGCCTTGACCTCGGTGAATTCGAGATTGAGCCGGGCGACCTCGCGATTGGCGGCAGCGCTGTTCTTCATCGCCGCGGCCTCGGCCAGGTCTCCCGTGATTTTGTCGTAGTCTTCCTGGCTGATCGCCTTCGATTTCGCGAGCCCATCAGCCCGTCGCTGATCGTTGAGCAACCGCTTGTAGCGTGCCTCGGCCTGTGCGACCTCGGATTCCGCCCGGGTCAACGCCGCCTTGTAGCTTCGCTGGTCGATAACGAAGAGAATGTCATTCTTCTTGACGTCGCCTCCCTCGGCGAAGTTGATTTTCTGCAGATGCCCCCAGACGCGTGCGCGGAGCTTGACCGATTCGACGGCCATGGTGCGTCCGGTGAACTCGGCAACATCGGTTACGGGCCTGCTCACTGGCCTACTGACCTTTGCCTTAAGTGGGGGTGGCGGCGGCATTTCCGGCGGCGCGACCGAACATCCGGCCAGCGCTATTAAAAAAGCAGACGCAAGAATGAGTATTTTTGTCATCAGTAGGTACTCACTTACATTCGGTGGAGCAATCGATTGTACTCCTCACGCTCCGCGCGAGGCTCCATCTCGCGGAGCGAGAAGAGTACATTCATTGGAATAGAGCTAGCGCCTTTGGGTTGTAATGACGGGCAATCGCCCGGTCCTTCATGCCCATGCCGCGCAGCGCGAACCAGACCGCTTGCTCGATGATTTGTTGCTCCGACATCTCGTAGTCCACCACCGCCGGGCGTGGCAACAAGTGCAGCATCACCATGGCTGCGAGATGATGCGTCAACCATCCACTCAGCCTTGGTTGCACGCGTCCCTCGGCGATGTCTCCCTCGGCCGCGGCGACGGCGATGCATTCTTCGACCTTGGGGACCCACTCGCGCGCGACCCGTCCCAGCAGCACGTGGGCAAATTCGCCGTCTCCCGCCAGACTCCGCAGGACAAGGCGATTCAAAATCGCCTGATCGCTGTTGGGATCCTTGCAGGAGCCGATGACGCGCGATACCAGGAAATGCACCATCAGCACCAGAGTAGACGCCGAGGGCTCAAGCGCTTTGAGACGCTCGAAGATGCCGAGATCCTGATCGCTACAGCACGCCGACTGCATGGCAGTGAACAGCGCTTCCTTGGTGGGGAAGTGCTTGAAGAGCAGCGCCTCCGACACGCCGGCTGCATCAGCGAGGGCGCGCGTCGTCGTACCGTCGAGCCCTTTCTCGGCAAACACGCGACGCACCGCCTTGACGATAGCCGCACGCCGGTCTTCACTCGATAGCTTTGCGGATACTTTCATCGCCCATGCCTCCGTGAGGTAAGTGTATACTCACCGCTATGGCGGCGTCAAGAGTGCAGGGCGCGGCCCTTGGGATCAGATTTCTTCGCGCGCGCTTCGGCTCGAACAAAGATCGGCAGCATTATGCGCAAATGCCCGCTTGGCACGACACACGCATGCGATCCAGCTTTAAACAATCGAGCTTGTCGAGATCCATGCGATTCAAGCTCGGTTCGCTCCAATCATCACTTTTGGCATAAGGTTTGCGACATTTCCCCATCGCATGCGCCCATCGCAGAAACTGAGGACTAGCCATGACCGCATCGTCGCATCCTGACATGCTCTATCGCGACCTCGGCAGCACCGGCGAAAAGGTCTCGGCCATCGGCGTGGGTGGCTGGCATCTCGGCTTGCCCAAGGTCGACGAGGCGCTCAGCCTGCGCATCGTACGCACCGCCATCGATCGCGGCATCAACTTCCTCGACAACTCCTGGGACTACAACGACGGCGCCAGCGAGATCCGCATGGGCAAGGCGCTCAAGGATGGCTATCGGAACAAGGTCATCCTCATGACCAAGATCGACGGCCGCACCAAAGACGAAGCCGCCAAACAACTCGATGAATCGCTGCGCCGACTGCAAGTCGACACCATTGATCTGGTCCAACATCATGAGGTCATTCGCTTCGAAGATCCCGACCGCATCTTCCGCGATGATGGGGCCAATGCGGCTTTGATCGAAGCGCAGCAGGCAGGCAAGATTCGCTTCATCGGCTTCACGGGGCACAAGGACCCGCACATTCATCGCTACATGCTCGAAGTTGCTCAGCGACACGGATTCCGCTTCGAGGCCGCCCAGATGCCGCTTAACGTGATGGACGCACATTATCGCAGTTTTGCGAAGTTGGTTGTCCCGGAACTGGTTCGACAGCGCATCGCCGTGCTGGGCATGAAGAGCATGGCCAACGGCATTGTGCTCCGCTCAGGTACGGTGACGGCCATCGAATGCTTGCATTATGCGCTGAACTTGCCGACCTCCGTTGTTATCACCGGCATCGATAGCTTGGAGATTCTCGACCAAGCCTGCGAAGCCGTGCGTACGTTTCGGCCGATGGACGATGCCCAGGTAAAAGCGCTGCTCGCAAAGACCGCGGCCGTGGCGATCAACGGCGTGTTTGAACCTTTCAAAACCAGTTCGGTCTTCGACAGCACGGCTCAACATCCCGATTGGCTTGGCGAGGAGCCGACGCGCATCAAAGAACTTGTCATGTAGCTCAGGCTTTCCAGCCTGACGGAACTCGCAACCGACTGGACTGTCAGGCCAGAAAGCCTGACCTACGAACGGCGGGATTGGACACGGAGCAAAGGATGCCACGACCATACACACAAATAGGCGCCGCAATTGCCTGGCTGCTCGTCTTTGCAGCGTCTGCGCCGGCGGGAGCGAAGGAAGAGCGCATCGATTTTGACAGCGTCAAGCGAAAGGCCGAGGCGCTGGCGCGGCAGCAGTATGAGCATCCGGCGCCGTTGCCAAAGATTTTGGCAAAGCTCAATTATGATCAATACCGCCTCATTGCCGTGCGGCACGAGCGAGCATTCTGGCGCGACGGGCTGCCCTTCCGCCTCGAGCTGCTTCATCGCGGTTTCATGGCCAAGGACAAGATGAATCTGTCGCTGGTCAAGAACGGGCGTGCCGAGCGATTGCCGTACGATCCGGGCCTGTTTCAGTATCGCGGCGAGATGGCCAATCTCAAATCCGATCCGACCTGGGGATATTCCGGTTTTCGTTTGTTGTGCAAACTGGCATCGTGGTCGCAATTTCAGGAATTCTGCCTGTTTCAGGGCGCTAGCTATTTCCGCGCCATCTGCGACGATCAGGTCTACGGCACCTCCGCGCGTGGGTTGGCCGTCGACATCGGCATGTCGCGGCCCGAGGAGTTTCCGATCTTTCGCGACTTCTGGCTGGAGCGGCCGGCCGCCGACGCCCAGTCGGTGCGTGCCTGGGCCTTGCTGGACGGACCGAGCGTGACTGGCGCGTATCAGTTCGTGATCACGCCGGGCGTCAAGGAGACCACGCTCGATATCGATTGCGAGCTGCACTTTCGGCGGCCGGTCGAAAAGCTCGGCATCGCGCCGATGAGCAGCATGTGGTCGAGTCCCGACATGCACGACGCGGATGGCCTCCTGATGGCGGGGACCGATGGAGAATGGTTGTGGCGGCCGCTCGCCCGGCGCGACGGCAAAAATGTGAGCCGATTCGAGTGGGCGGGCCTGCGCGGCTTTGGCCTGATGCAGCGCGATCGCGATCCGAAAAACTATGCGGACAACGGCACGCAGTACGAAAGTCGTCCCAGCGTGTGGATCATGCCGCGCACGCCGTGGGGCGAAGGGGCGGTGGAATTGCTCGAATTTCGCAGCGACGTCGAATGGGTGGACAACATCGCGGCATGGTGGGTTCCCAAACGTCCGGTGAAGAAAGGGGAGCGGATGACGCTCGCTTACCGAGTCGCGTTTACCGCGGCCGAGAAGGAAGACGCCGGCGGACGTTTTATTCGAACGAGCCGCAGCGAGGACAAGGGCGGCGTCTCCTTCGCGCTGACATGCACCAGCAAGGCGCTGCGCGCCATGGACGCCAAGGCGGCGCTCACGCCCGTGGTCACCAGCAGCACCGGGCGCATCGCAGAAGCGACCTGTACCAAGTTGCCCGATGGCAACTGGGAACTGCGTTTTCGGCTCATTCGCGATGGCGGCCGTCCCTCGGAACTGCGTGCCCATGTTCGCCGGCAAAAGGATGTGCTTACTGAAACCTGGAGTTTTCTATGTCCGCAAAAGTGACCAGTGAGGTACATCGTGGCGGCAGGGATCCTCAGATGTGCAATCACCGTCTGTCAACAGGAATGCGCAACGGTCAGAACCGACGGGACGGAGCGCGTCTCGTCGAGCAGGTGCTGGCAGAGTATCTGCGTGCCTGGGGCTTGCGCGATCCTAAGACGATCGCGGATCATTGCAGTCGCTGGAGCGAACAAACCGCGCCGGCGCAGGGCGAACCGGACGTGTCGCATTGGTCGCAAGCAGCATTACAACATGCGATGCGTGACATCGATTTCTGGATTGAGCAACTGACTCGCCTCGCGGTACCCGCTCACGCCAACAGCTCTGCACATCGTGGGCTCGTCGCGCTCGCCATGCAAGGGGCACTCAAGGATTGTCCGGAGACGTTTCTGAATGCCGACCACGTGCCTGCCGAGCTGTTGCAGCGTTTGAGCAAACAAGCTGCGACACCGGTCGCGCCGCCTGCCGACGGCGATACGCAGATGTCCGGCCCGCCGCTCGAGGAGCTGCTGCCCGAAATCCAGTCGACGCGATCGCATATCTATGCGGTTTTCATCCGTCTCATCGGCGGCCAGTGATCCCTAAACGGAGGCGCGTAGGCGGGTCGATCAACGCATAATTCTATGCGCATCACTTAAGGAATAGACCGTGGAGTGATCGCGAGCAGCTCCCCTCTCCCCCCAGAGTACTGCGGGAGAGGGGAGCCGAAGTCAGCCGTTTTCTGACGTTGGATCTTGACTCTTGAGGTTCCCATGCGTGTTTCCAATCGGCGTGCTCTCATCACGTTTCTGACCCTCGCCATGACGGGGCTGGCGGCCTACATTTTTGGACGCGAGCTCTTTCTCAGGGCGCCCGTTCTTCTCGCGGTGCCGGTGATAATATTGTTCATCGTCCTGTTCTTCCTGATTTCGCTGTCATTCTGGTTGGCCACCGTGGGATTCGTGCGGCGGCTCATCAGCGAGCAACCGGCGCGCAGCGTGGCGAAATCCGCGGATGCCTACGTTTTCGATCCGTCGGTGCGGACTGCCATCTTGATGCCGGTCTATAACGAGGATCCCAGTCGTGTGCTGGCCGGTCTGCGTGCGACGTATGAATCGCTGGCGGCGACGGGGCACGGCGGCGCGTTCGACTTTTTCCTCTTGAGCGACACCACCGACCCGGACCTCTGGCTGGCGGAGGAAGTCGGTTGGGCGCAATTGCGCACGCTCGTCGATGGTTCGAGCCAGATCTTTTACCGCCATCGCGCCAAGAACGTGAAACGCAAGGCGGGCAACATCGGCGACTTCTGCGAGCGCTGGGGGCACCGCTACCGCTACATGGTCGTGCTCGATGCCGACAGCGTCATGAGCGGCGCCACGCTGGTGGAGATGGTGCATCGCATGGAAGTCGATCCGGACATCGGCATCTTGCAGGTCCCGCCGGTGCCAGTCAATCGAGTGTCGTTGTTTGCACGCTGTCAGCAGTTTGCCGCTTACGTGTATGGGCCGGTTTTTCTCGAAGGCTTCGCGTGGTGGTCGCATGCGGACGGAAACTACTGGGGGCACAATGCGATCATTCGCGTCGAGCCGTTCACCCGGCACTGCGACCTGCCCACGTTGCCCGGCGCCCCGCCGTTCGGCGGCGAGATTCTGAGCCATGATTTCGTTGAGGCGGCCCTCATGCGGCGTGCAGGGCTCAAGGTGTGCCTGGCCGAGGACCTGGACGGCAGCTACGAGGAAAGTCCGCCGACGCTGCTCGACTTCGCCCGGCGCGATCAGCGCTGGTGCCAGGGGAACCTTCATCACCTTCGGCTCATCTTTGGCAGCGGCTTCCTGCCGATGAGCCGCATGCACTTCGGCATGGGTGCGATGGCGTACTTGTCGTCGCCGTTGTGGATGCTGTTCATGATCCTGAGCACGTTGTGTCTGGCGCTCCCCTCGGTCGCCGGCGAACCGCTGCCGGAGGCTGTCGAAGAACAGCTCAACTGGACCAATGGGATTCTCTTTGTCGCCACCATGACGCTGATGTTGCTTCCCAAGCTATGGGGCTACATTTTGTTGCTGGGGAATCGCAAACGGCTGGCGGGCTGCGGCGGTCCCGTGCACGCCCTCGGCAGCATCGTCCTCGAATCGTTGCTGTCCATCCTGGTGGCACCGATCATGATGGCGTTTCACGTGGTCTTTGTCAGCTCGATCTTTCTCGGTTTTCATGTCGGCTGGGGCGCCCAGGAGCGAAGCGAACGCGGCTTGCATTTGGCTGCCGCCACGCTCGCCCACTGGAAGCAAATGCTCGCGGGGCTGGTGGTGTGTGCCGTCGCCTGGCTGCTGCTGCCCGCGACGGTGCCATGGCTGGCGCCGGTGTTCATCGGACTGATCTTTGCCATCCCGCTGTCGATGACGCTGAGCAGCGTGAGGATCGGCCAAGCGATGGCGCGACTCGGAATCTTGATCACGCCCGCCGAGACCTTGCCACCGCCGGTACTGGAGCGATTGCGAGAGTATCTCAACCAACCGCAGGGCAGCGAGGTGATCGTCCCCGAGACGCTCTTCCCGCATCTGCTCGCGGACCCGGCGCTGAGGGAGTTGCACCGCAGCATCCTATTGGCCACGCACGCGGCGCAGCCCGCCGGCCTTGCCCTGGCCAGACGCGCGGAGCACCTCATCCGTATCGGCGCATGGAAGCGCATGAACGCCGGCGAACGCAAAGCGGTGCAGGGCGATCCGGAGTTGCTGGACAAATTGCATTTGCTGGATTGGAATCGAATGGCGGAGTGATATGGTTTCACGAGGGAGCTGTGCATCTCAAAACTTCGTCCCGTTAAGAACGCGGTGTTTCGTAGGTGGGTCGAGCAACGCGAGGCCCACACGCATCAACTTAACGCATAGACAGCGAGAATATTGCGAGCAGCTCTCCTCTCCCTCCCGGTACTCCGGGGGGAGAGGGGCGGGCCTCCCTCGTCTTGGTGAGCATCTATCCGGCGGCCCCTGGAAATTCCATGGCTTTCGTGCAATCGAGAGGATCATCGGCTGATGATCCTCTACTCCCACACGCAACGAAATGTCGGCGCATTGCCGATTGGAAATGCTAAAATGCTAACGATCAATTGGAAATGGGTTGACATTCTCGTGCAATACGGACACGGGGTACGCTGGGCGGTTTGGCGGATCGTTTGCCGTAGGCGCGACGCCATCGAATGGGGAGCGGCTCGCTAAACCGCCGAGCGGACCATGATGACGCTGTTTGGGCGACCAGTCAGAAATTTCGGCGCATT
The DNA here is from genome assembly GCA_035656475.1 of Gemmataceae bacterium. Lineage (GTDB taxonomy): Bacteria > Planctomycetota > Planctomycetia > Gemmatales > Gemmataceae > SIAQ01. The sequence goes on from DASRSQ010000454.1 coordinate 13,481, forward strand.
TCCAATTGATGATTTTCAATGCATTTCTCTGCCGCATCCCACGCTAATACCGATACTGCAAGCCGAACGAGATGCCCTGGGCCCAGAAGTCGGAGTGGTGGAAGACGGCTTCGGGGCGGCCGATGACGTTGCTGAGCTGGCCCTGGCCGAACTGGGCGCTCTGCGACAGGTTGAGGACGCGGTCGATCTGATCGCCAGCGCGGGCGACATAGGTCCAGAGCAAGAAGTCGTAGCCGGCGAAGATCGTGCAGCGCTGAGTGACGTTGAAGCCAATGTTGGCGCCGAACTGCGGGACGGCACTGAAGGCGGTGAATGAGTTGCGGCCGATGTTGGAGGGCTGCGTGAGGAAGCCGCCGAGCATGGCGGGGGTGCCGATGAGGACGTTTCCGCCGCGAATCTCGGAGATCTGGTGATTGGCGCCGAGAGCGATCTTGCCGCTCAGGCCTGCCGACCAGCGGTTGTAGGTCCAGTTGCCGCGGATACCGAGTTGGGCGCCGTAGAACTGGTTGCGTGTCTGGAAGTGGTCAGTGAGATAGGCGGAGAGGCCGAAGCCGCTGGTCTGGTTTTGCAGGTCGATGCTTTCGAGCAAATCGAGGTAGCGGAAGCCGAGGAGTGTCTCGACGTTCCAGCGTTCGGTGCGGGCGAGGGTGTAGATGCCGTTGAGCTCGGCGCCCCAGAGTTGCAGGGCCGCGGCGATGTCGACGGTGCCGTTCAGCGGGATGGTCGGGTCGGAGATGATTAGCCCCTGTTCGCGGCCGGTGAGGACGTTGAATGCGGGGAGATAGAGAGCGGGGTTGCCGGTGTCGTCGGAACTGACGCCGAAGTGGACGGAGCGTTTTTCATTGAGGAAGCCGCTCCCTTCGATGCCGAAGCGGTGATCGGGATCTATCCAGAAGCCGAGGGTGGCTCGCATGCCGTTGAAGGTGCCGTACTGGAAGCCATCGGTGCCAAAGAGAGGGCGGGCGGTGGGGGAGTTGACCGCGCCGGCGTTGAGGCTGCCCGGATTGCTGTCGGTGGTGACGAGCGGAAAGTGCGGCGGCCCGTCACGCATACGCCACAGCAGGTACTCCGTCTTGAAGTAAAGCGAGCCAGGCGTGGTCGGCGGCGTGAACGGGAACGAGCCGAGCACCTCCGGAATCGTGTATCGCACCGGCCGCAAGCCGGGAGCGCGCAACGGCACCGGGTCGGCCACGGGGAAATCATCGACCGGATCTTGCGCCTGCGGAACGCTCGCGGGTGGTTCCTGCGTCGAGACCTGGGCCTGCCTCACCTTCTTTTCGGTGGACGGCGCCACCACCGGCTTGGTCGCGGGCACCGGCGGCAGCACCGAATTCGGGACCGGTGAGGTCTCGTCTTCCGCCGGCAGCAGCGGTCCATACGTGATGGGCGCCGCCGCCGGTCCCTGCGATCTCGCCGCCGGAACGGCGGCCGGGACCGGTGCAGCCTGACCCGGATAGTACCCGTACCCTGATGACGCATAATACGTCGGAGGGTATGGATTGTAGGGGTTGTAGTAATACTGCGGCGCCGGATAGTACTGGGCCCACGCGGTTCCCGCCAGCCCGAATAGGGCGATCACGACGCCAATGGCACGAATTCGGCGCATCGCTGTAGTCCGTTACGTGGCAATGCTGATGGTCCGGTGCGACGCAACGGAATCCTTCCCGCGCGCTGTGGGACTGGTTACCCACGTTCAATGCATCGGATGCCACGGTAACCGCACGTAGCGATCTCGCCGAAATGACTGAAAATACCGCGTTCAAATCTGCCGCTTGTGGGCGTCTTGACGATTGTGCCAGGAACACCATCCGCGCGTCAGGCGCTGATCGGCATGCAGACCTGCTCGAGCAACTTCTCGCAGCGATCCTGAATCAGGTCCGCGAGATTGGGCAGCGCCTGACCCGCCGGCAACGATTCGCCAAGCGCCGCCAGGAATCGCGGGAAGCCATAGAGCACCGTGAAATGCTCGAGCTGCATCGGCTCCAGCCGTGCATGCCGGCCCTGGCGTTCCGATTCTTGCCAGATTTGCTTGCTCTTGCCCGTCAACGACACATCGTCGTCTGGCCGCAACAGAATCAGATGATCGATCACCGTCGGCGTCATGTCGAGCGAGCCAAGCTTGATCTCGAGGTCGCGCGGCTTGCCCGCGCCGCGGCCCAGGAACAGGCCGACGCCGACTTTCCACGGCTGGCCGTCCTTGCACACCCAGTGCGCGATCGACAACGCGCCATACGTCGGATGCTCGCTGAACGTGAACTCGGGCACCACATGCTGCATCCGCCACGGCCCGACCTTCACGCCATGCTCGTGGCACACCTGCAGAAACGCGCCAAGCCCCGCTTGCAACTCGCGCGTCGCGCCAGTCAGTGACCCCTCCGGCGCCAGCTTCGCCTGCGCTTCCGCCATCGCCTGCTGCCACATGCCTGGCAGATCGAACGCGTCGGCCGACGCGCGGGGCAACGCCGGCTTCGCCGGCACCTCGACGACGATGGCTGACTTGATCGGCGAGTCCGGCGTCGTCGGCGTCACGTTGGTCGTGACCACGACTGGCGGATCGGTGTCATACGCAGCTTTCTGGACGACGCCGAAGATCAGATGGTCGAAGAGTTGTCGGAATTGCTGCAGCATGTCGCGCAACGTCGGCTCGGTGCGGGCGACTTGCTGCACCTGCTCCTCCGTGAATGGATAGACGCACGATTCGCCGGTCACGCCGGCCAATAACTCGCGCATGCGTTCTTCAACCACGCGCCGCACCAGATCTGGCGGTGGCGCTTCGAGCTTGAGCGCCTTGACGGTGCCATGGCCCGGCACATGGACCGGATTGTTGAGGCGGTCCTGGATGTAGCCATCCAGTGATGGCACGAAGCGGTTCCACAGGCCGCGCTCGGCGAAGATCAGGAAGCAGATGCCATCGAGCTGATGCATCGCCTGTACGAGCCCTGCGAAGAACGACTCGGCGATGCGATGGCCGTCGTCGCTGCGGCGGGCGAGCAGCAAATCTTCGAGCTGATCGAACGCGATCACCACCGGAATATTCAGGCTCGCGAACGCTCCCATCAGCACACGGAAGACGGCGAGTACCAGCTCCTGCCGGCTCGGCTTTACCTTGTAATCGACCTCGGCAAAACCATAGGTCAGGAAGTTGGCGAGCTCGCTCTCATCGCCGATGATCGCGGCGCGAACCAGGCCGAGGTAGATGTGGCGACGCATCAGGCCGGCGGTGTTGTGCGTCTCGGTGCGGTCGAGATATTTCCACACGGCCTCGCAGGCGCGGTCGCCGTCGAGCGTGACATCAGCGCACAGTTTGCGCACCGGCGTGCTGCCGGGGCGCGAGAGCTGGTCGATGAGGAATTGCGTGCGTTCCTGCGCTTGCGTGCCGCCGAGGCCGAGCTTTTGCATCCAGCGGCCGAGACCGGGGGCGGGGAAGAGTTGCATCTGTTCGTCGCGCGACATGCCTTGCAGCGTGGAGAGCATCAGCTTGCGGCCCAGTTCCTCGCTGATCGTTTCGAGCGGACGCCGACCTTTCTGCTTGCCGCCGGAGAGGAGCGTATCGATTACCTGGAATAGAAGGTATTCGAGGAAGTCGGTGTCTTTCTGGAACGTGCCGGGGGTGACGAGGAGCTGGCGAGCGCCGTCGTTGCCATGCTTGATGGAGTGAAGCAGGTGGGTCTTGCCGGCGCCTTTATTGCCGAGGATGGGAAGGACCTCGGAGTGCATGAGGGGGTTGGCGCGGAAAAGTTCGACGACGCCGAGCAATTGGGCGCGTTCGTTGGCGAACAGCTCAGGCACGTGATAGCGAGCGCAGACATCGTCATCGGGGTTGCGGGCGAAGAAGTTGCGGAAGGGATTGCCTGCCTGCCGCATCGCGTCGAGGCCGGCAGTGGCGGGGGCGCGTTCGCTGGTCATGACAGTCATTGTCGTGTCCTCGGTCAGTCCGTTGGTTGAGCCGTCCGTCTCCCTCGTTCCGCCTCGTTCCCAAACTCCGTTTGGGAACGCACGTCGGGAAACTCCGTTTCCCGGCCCGTCCTTGTCATCGATGAACCCATTTCGTCACCGAACCGGACCGGTCGGGAAAC